>CALPMR020000181.1 GCA_943324725.2 Bordetella parapertussis
CAAACGAGAGTGGCAGGTCGAGCAGCTTGCCGGCGGTGGGCACGTAGGCGCGATGGTTGAAGACGTCGTAGTCGTGGCGCTCGATCACATCGAGGATGCCCCGATACAGACGCAGCGAGGTCCACACCGGCCAGCGGGCATCGGCGGAAAGCCAGCGCACGCCGGCTTCGGAGCGGGCGAACCAGGCCCGGGCGCGCTCCAGCTGAAAGGCCATCAGGGCGCGCCAGTTGTCGTTGATGGTGCCGGCCAGCAATTCGGCTTCGCTGTAACCGAAGCGCTGCAGATCCTCCTGGGGCAGATAGATGCGGCCGCGGCCACGGTCTTCACCCACATCGCGCAGGATGTTGGTGAGCTGGTTGGCGATGCCCAGCGCCACCGCCGCCTCCGTCGGGTCGGGGCAGGCGCTCCAGGGCGCCGTGGTGTAGGCCGGATCCAGCCCCATCACCGCCTGGGTCATCAGCCCCACGGTGCCGGCCACCCGGTAGCAGTAGAGCTCGAGTTCGGCGAAGTCGGCATAGCGGTGATTGAGCACATCCATCCGCTGGCCCTCGATCATGTCGAGATAGGCCTGCAGCGGCTGGGGGAACTGCTCGAAGGTGTGCAGCAGCACCTTGCCGAGATCATCCGTGGCCCGGCCCTCAAACAGCTGGCGGGTGCCCTGCTCCCAGGCATCGAGCCGGCCCAGCAGCTCGGCCGGTGCCAGGGCCTGGGCCTGGGGGCTGTCCATCAGCTCATCGGTACGGCGGCACCAGACGTAGATGGCCCAGATGGCGCGCCGCTTGGCTGGCGGCAGCAACAGGGTGCCGAGATAGAAGGTCTTGGCCCACTGGGCCGTTTCCTGCCGGCAGGCCTCAAAGGCCTCTTCCAGCCCAGCCGGAGCCGGGGTGTCCGCAGCAGGCAACGGAGGCGCCACGCTCACGCCGCCGCCAGGCTGCGTTCGATCGCGGCAGCGCACTGCTTGCCGCTGAGCACGGCCCCCTCCATCGAAGCCAGATAGCGCTGCATGGTGAAGCAACCGGCCAGGAAGAAGTTGGCGATCGGCGAGGCCTGATCCGGCCGCAGCTGCTGGCAGCCTGGCACGGTTTTATAGACCGACTGGGGTGTCTTGACCACCACCGACTTGCGCAGCCGAGCCGGATCATCACTGCCGAAGTGCATCGGGAACAGGCGTTTGAGTTCTTCCAGAGTGGCGGCGACAATCTCGGCGTCGGGACGGCCGATCCAGTCCTTGGCGGGGGCGAAGACCAGTTCCAGCATCGAGCGCTGGGAATCCTCATATTCGCGGCAGGTGTTGCTCATGTCGGCATAGACGCTGAGCAGGTCGCTGCGGCTGAACAGCAAGTGATCGATGTCGGTGAGCTTGCGATCAAACCAGAGGTGAATGTTGATCACCGGCACCCCGTTGAGGCCCTGCAACTTGCTGAAGTAGGGCAACGCCTTCCAGGCCTCCGGCAGCAGCAGCTTCAACGGATCCACCGGCATGGCGCTGACATAGGCATCCGCCACAACCTCCTGAGCCTCCTGACCCTTGATGCCGGCGATGCGGAAGCCGGCCACCGTGCCGTCCGCAGCGAGCCTGATCTCGCGCAGGGGGGTGTTGAGATGCACCTCACCACCGCGGGCATGCACGTACTCAACGATCGGCTCACAGAGTCGCTGGGGAGGATTGCCATCGAGGAAGGCCATGCGGGAACCATCGCTTTCCTGCAGAAAACGGTTGAGAGCCGTCAGCACGACAGTACTGGAGATTTCCTCAGGATTGATGAAATTGAGAGCCTTGCTCATGGCAAGGAAAACTTCGTCATTCACCCGCTCAGGGATATTGTGCAGCTTCAGCCATTCCGTCCAGGAATACTGATCACATTCTTCAACATAGCTCTGACCCCGCAGCATCGCCGGCACCAGGCCAATACCGAAGGCGATCTTTTCTGGCCAGGTGAGCATATCGTTGTTGCCCAGAATCGCCGCGACACCATTGAGGGGAGCGGGCAGATCAGGGAAATCAAAACGACTGTAGGTGCCCGGCACCTCCTTCTGGTTGAAGATCATCGAGTGGCTTTTCCACTGCAGCCGATCTTCAATGTCCAATTCCTTGAACAACTGGCGCATGTTGCGATAAGCGCCGAAGAAGATATGCAGTCCCGTCTCGTACCAGTCGCCGTCTTCGTCCTGCCAGGCCGCCACCTTGCCGCCGAGCACGTCGCGGGCTTCGTACACCACCGGGGTGTGACCGGCGTCGCAGAGGTACTTGGCGCAGGAGAGGCCAGCCAGGCCAGCCCCGGCAATGGCGACGCGCATGATGATCCCGGACAAATCTGGTCGCAACCCTAAGTGGCGCACCGGCCCCGCCAGGGATGAACCGGGCCCCGCCAGGGTTGAACCGGCCCCGCCAGGGCTGAACCGGGCCCCGCCAGGCATGAACCGGCCCCGCCAGAGCTGAACTGGACCCCACCGCCCCCCGCCCGGAGCCGGGGTTCCTAAAGTCGAAGCCGTGCAGTCGGTCGATGGGCCACTGCCCCAGGAGCCCGATCCACCCGCGTTTCCCGCGCCCCCTCCCGATGGCCGACACCCTGCTGAAGTCCACGACCCGGCACATCCGGATCTTCACCGCCCGGGTGGAAAACGGCGATCTGCTGCCCGATCCCGACCAGCTCACCCTCGACATCGATCCGGACAACGAGTTCCTCTGGGACGAAGCGAGCGTCGAAAAGGTGCGTGAGGGCTTCCGGCAGCAGGTGGCCGCCCAGGCCGGCGCCGACCTCAACGACTACACCCTGCGGCGCATCGGCTCGGAACTCGAAGGCCTGATCCGCTCGCTGCTGCAGGCCGGTGAGCTGCGCTACAACCCCGATGCCCGGGTGCTGAATTACTCCATGGGCCTGCCGCGCAGCAGCGAAAACCTGTGAGCCGAACGCCGCGCCCGCGCTCGTCGTCCTACGACGAATCCTGGGGCCGCTCCTCCGGTCGTCCCAGTGGGCGCTCCGGCGAGCGCCCCGAATCGCGCTATGAGCGCGCCGCGCCGCGGCAGCGCGAGCAGGAAGACGAGCGGGCCTATGAGCGCGGTTACGAGGGCGGCGGCCGCCGCAGCCCAACCACCGGCGGTGGCGGCGGCAGAGGTCCTGGCAGCAACGGCGGCGGTGGCGGCCCCACCGGCGACGGCAAGACCTTCAAATTCAATGTGGCCACCGTGGCCGTGCTGGCCGGTGTGCTGATCGTGGGCGTCGGCATCGGCACCGTTCTCTCCAGCACCACCCAGGGCGATCAGGGCAACATCGCCAGCAGCCAGCAACTGGACATGGCCGTGCCCGATCCGGAGTTCTGCCGCCAGTGGGGGGCGAGCGCCTTTGTGATCGATGTGGAGATGTACACGACCATGAACCCCAGCAGCAGCTTCGTGACCCAGCCCACCCTCAAGCCGGGCTGCGTGATCCGGCGGGAGAACTGGAGCGTGCTGCAAAAGGAGGGCGCCGTGACGGCTGAGCAGATGCGCCAGTGCAAACAGCGGATGAACACCTTCGCCTACATCGGTTCGGTCAAGGACAAGCCGATCGTGCGCTGCGTCTATCAGACCGACATCAGCGAAAACAAGTTCATCACCAAGGGCGTCGCCGATGACGCCGCCGGCATCACCCCGGAAGCCAACCAGTTCTGAGCGGAACGCTCCGGCCTGCCCGGCGCAACGCCGCGCCCGGTTTGGCGGCGGCCAGGGCCCTTCCAGCCGCGCCCGTCCCTGGCGGCGGCCTCGCTGCCTTCCGCGCACAGGACCTGGCTGATGGCCGGCTGCACCGGCGAGCAGCGCCCAGCTCGCTGCGGCGACACAGCCGATGTTCGACACAGCCGATGTTCGGCGCTGTCGACGAGCGGCGCTGTCGATGAGCGGAGACCCAGCTCCGCTCAGCCGACGGTGCCGCCGCTGCTGTCGCCGCGGCTGGCCCCTCCCCCCTGCCGCAGCGGGCTGTCGGGGCTGGCGAACACCGGCAGCACCTCCTTGCGGAAGGCTTCAGCCGCCCGGGAGCAGTAGCGGGCGGGGTGGGTGATCAACTTCAGCTGGCGGCGCACCATCAGATCGGCCACCTGGGGCCGGTGGAGCGTGCCAGCCGCCAGCTCCCGCTCAATCGACACCACCGGCAGGAAGGCGGCGCCGAGGCCTGCCTGCACAGCATTCTTGATCGCTTCAAAGGAGTTGAGCTCCATCTCGATCTTGAGCCGGCCGACATCGAGCTTGGAGCGCAGCAGCAGCTGATCCACCATCTTGCGGGTGGTGGACTGGGCATCGAGGCAGACGAAGCCGAGCCGGTAGAGGTCGTCCTTGGTGAGTTCCGGCAAGCGGGCCAACGGATGCTTGGGCGGCAGCACCAGGGCCAGCTCATCGCTGGCGTAGGGCACCACCTGCAACAGATCATTGAGCTCGCCGGGCAGCTCGCCGCCGATGATCGCCAGGTCGATCTGGCCGTTGGCCACACTCCAGCCGGTGCGGCGGGTGCTGTGCACCTGCAGCTGCACCGCCACATCGGGATATTTCTGGCGGAACAGGCCGATCATGCGCGGCATCAGATAGGTGCCCGTCGTCTGGCTGGCCCCGACCACCAGCGAGCCCCCCTTGAGGTTGTGCAGATCGTCGATGGCGCGGCAGGCTTCCTGGCACTGGCTGAGGATGCGATCGCAGTAGCTCAGCAGCAGATGGCCGGCCTCGGTGAGCTGGGCCTTGCGACCGCCCCGATCGAACAGGGAGACATCCAGCTGCTTCTCCAGGTTCTGGATCTGCAGGCTCACCGCCGGCTGCGTGACATAGAGGCTGTCGGCGGCCTTCTTGAAGCTGCCTTCGCTGGCGATCGCCCGCAGGATGCGCAGCTGATCGAGGGTGAAGGGGAGATCGGCCATGGAGGGGCCCGGAGGGCCGGCACCGGCGAGCAGAGGTGAAATCTAGAGGGCAGAACCGGTGGCCCTGATCGAGCGTCACATCCGGGTCGACTGGATGAACCTACCGGCCAGACCCGCGGCCATGCCCCCCATCGCTGGCCCGAGCCCCGGCTGAAGTCCTGGCCCGGCAGCGATCCTCGCCGTCGCGCCCAGCCGCACACCAGCGGGCTCGGCGGCTGGCGAGAATCCTCGCCTCCCCATTGCTTCCCGATCCCCATGGCCAGTGGCGGCGCCAACCCCAGCAGCCTGGTGATGCTGGCCCTGCTGCTGGGCTTCGCCCTGCTGCACAGCGGCGGCGCCTCGCTGCGGGCCTGGGGTGTGGAGCGGATCGGCGAGCGGGCCTGGCGGCTGCTGTTCGCCGCCCTCAGCATCCCGGCGGCCGTGGTGGTGATCGGCTACTTCCTGGCCCACCGCTACGACGGTGTGCGCCTCTGGAACCTGCAGGACCAGCCCTGGATCGTGCCGCTGGTCTGGGTCGGCACCGCCATCAGCTTCCTGTTCCTGTATCCGGCCACCTACAACCTGCTGGAGATTCCGGCGCTGCTCAAGCCCCAGGTGCGGCTCTATGCCACGGGAATCATCCGGGTGAGCCGCCATCCCCAGGCGGTGGGGCAGATCCTCTGGTGCGCCACCCACCTGCTCTGGATCGGCACCAGCTTCACGGCCTGGGCCTGTTTCGGCCTGATCGCCCATCATCTGTTCGCGGTCTGGAACGGCGATCGCCGCCTGCACAACCGCTTCGGAACGGCCTTCGAGGAGCTCAGGGCCAGCACCTCGCTCATCCCCTTCCAGGCGGTGCTCGATGGGCGCCAGAAGCTGGTGCTGGCGGAGTTCCTGCGCCCGTCCCAGCTGGGCATCGCCATCGCGGTGGGCCTGTTCTGGTGGGCGCACCGCTACATCGGCGTGGCCGCCACCGCCTTCGCCCGCAGCAGCGTCGGCCACTGGCTGGCCTGATCGGCTTGTCCTGA
Source organism: Bordetella parapertussis (assembly GCA_943324725.2). Classification (GTDB taxonomy): domain Bacteria; phylum Cyanobacteriota; class Cyanobacteriia; order PCC-6307; family Cyanobiaceae; genus Cyanobium. The sequence continues at coordinate 5,889 of CALPMR020000181.1, forward strand.
TCGGCGGCCCAGCACACGACCCGGATCCAGGGGCCACGCTGCCTACACTCCCAGCAGCCGATCCAGCCGGATGCCGTCCGCAGCCCAGCTTGCCTGGTTGATCCCGGTGCTCCCCTTGCTCGGGGCTTGTCTCTCCGGTCTCGGGTTGATCACCTTCAACCGCACCGTCAACCGTCTGCGCAAACCGGTGGCGGTGATGCTGCTCACCTGTGTGGGCGCCGCCGCCGTACTCAGTTACGCCGTTCTGATCGAACAGCTGGCCGGAGCCGGCATGACCGAGGTGCTGTTCGACTGGGCCAGTGCCGGCAGCTTCAACCTGCAGATGGGCTTCCGCGTCGACCCCCTCGGCGCGGTGATGCTGGCCCTGGTCACCACCATCGCCCTGCTGGTGATGGTTTATTCCGATGGCTACATGGCCCACGACAAGGGCTATGTGCGCTTCTTCACCTATCTGGCCCTG
>CALPMR020000182.1 GCA_943324725.2 Bordetella parapertussis
GCGGTGATTGGCAGCCAGCCCGCTGCAGCAGCGGGCCAGGCGGTTGAGGCCATCGGCATCCAGCACCAGCAGGCCGGCAAACGCGTGCAGCCGGCTCCAGATTTTCGCTTCGGAGCCAGGGAAGGCCTCGGGAGCAGAGATTGGCCTGGAAGCCGTTGTGGGCTCGGAACCTGGGATTTCCTTGGATCCGGGCGTTGCTGTGCTCGCACGATCTGAGCCGAGGCCAGGGCTGGCCCCCGAACCCGAGGAGTTCTGAAGGCCACTAGCGGGCGCGCCGGCACCGAGGTCACCGAGTCCTGGACCCAGCAGGATCACATCAAGACGGTCGAGATCCAGCTCCGCCATTCGAGCCAGGTCCAGGTCACCTGCCGCGTTGGATCCCAGCTCAGCTGCCACGACCACCTCGGGATGCACCGTCCAGAGATTGGCCACCAGCTCCCGGGGCAGGGCCGCCCGCAGGCTGCCGCACCCCGAAGCGCTCGCCCCGGCCAGGGCCAGGTGGGCGGCGCCGCGGAAGCGGCGGCTGCCGGCCACCACCAGCAGGCGACCGCGGGCGTATTTGGCAGCGGCGGGATCGGGGCGCGGCCAGGGGGCCGTTGGTCCATCAAGTCCGGCCAGTGCCAGTGGGGTCGAGGCAGGCAGGCTGGCCAGCAGGGACTGGGGCAGGCCCAGATCAATGCGCTCCAGCTGACCCACCCGTGCCAGGGCCGTGTCCTGGATAAAACCCCGCTTGATCAGGCCGATGCTCCAGGTGAGCGCCGCGGTGGCGCCACCCTGACCCAACAGGCGACCGGTGTCGGCGCAGAGGCCCGTGGGGCCATCGACCGCGACCAGCGCCTGGGGCCGGTCGGACTGCCGTTCTGCCAACAGGGTTTCGAGCTGTTCTCCAGGCGAGCGGCTCTGGCCGATGCCGAACAGGGCATCAATCCAGAGACTCGGATCGCCAGGCTCAGGCCTGGACTCCAGCTGGGGGATCCCCAGCCAGAGCGCATGGCGTAAGTGGTCTTCGGTCAGGGGCTTGAGGCGCTCAAACGGACACCAGATCCGCACCGCTACCCCGGCCAGGTGCAACTCCCGGGCGATCACCAGGCCGTCTCCGCCGTTGTGGCCGGGACCCACCAGCACCAGAACCGCCTGGCCGGGGGCAAGCGCAGCAGCGGCGCTCTTCTCCCCCACCAGCAAACGACGACTCACCGCCAGCGCCGCTTTCTCCATCAGCGCCGCCACCGGCAAGCCACTGGCGAACAACCGCTCTTCCAGGGCCGCCATCTGGGCCGCCGTCACCAGCAGGTGATCGGCATCGGCGGCGGGCCAGGCGGGGGAGGGGGGCACGACGGAGCGGCAGGGCAACTTCCATGATGGAGAGAACTGAACAGGACATCCAGGGATGTCCGTGAGCGTGCCGGTCCCTCCATCCCCACAGCAGCGCGAGCTGGATTCCGCTCTCCCTCAGCCCCGGGATCGGCACCCCAGGCCCCCAGGCACCGACTCTGGGGCAGCGACGGCCCTGAAGGCTCCTCTGCAGGCAGCGGGTTCGGCCACCCTCGCCGGAGCCGCAGCCCTTGAGCGCCTGCGCGACTGGCCCGGAGACCATCGGGTGGCGGTGGGGCTCTCAGGTGGGGTCGATAGCTCCCTGACGGCAGCGCTGCTGGTGGCCGCCGGCTGGCAGGTGGAGGGGCTCACTCTGTGGCTGATGAGCGGCAAGGGGGCCTGTTGCGCCGAGGGTCTGGTGGATGCGGCCGGCATCTGTGAGCAACTGGGAGTGCCCCATCACGTGGTGGACAGCCGCGAGCGCTTCCAGGCCGAGATCGTCAATTTCCTCGTGGAGGGTTACGGCGCCGGGGTCACGCCCCTGCCCTGTTCCCGCTGCAACCGGGAGGTGAAGTTCGGCCCGATGCTCGCCTGGGCCGAGGCGGAGCGCGGCATCGGCCGCATCGCCACCGGCCACTACGCCCGGGTACGCCACGCTGAAGCCGGCGAGTCCCTGCCGGTACCCGGTGACGCCCGCGGCCGCCACCAGCTGCTGCGGGGGCTGGATACCCAGAAGGATCAAAGCTATTTCCTCTACGACCTGCCCCAGGAGATCCTGGGGCGGCTGGTGTTTCCGTTAGGCGAACTCACCAAGTCCGACACCCGGGCTGAGGCTGGGAGGCTGGGGCTGCGCACCGCCGAAAAACCGGAAAGCCAGGATCTCTGCCTGGCCGATCACCACGGCTCGATGAAAGCCTTTCTCGATGCCTATCTGCCGCCGCGGCCAGGGCAGATTGTCCTCGGAGATGGCACCGTGGTGGGCCAACACGACGGACTGGAGCATTTCACGATCGGCCAGCGCAAGGGTCTGGGTGTGGCCTGGAGTGAGCCCCTGCATGTGGTGCGCCTGGATGGCGCCCTGAATCGGGTGGTGGTGGCGCCGCGGGCCCAGGCGGCCCGCCAGGGCTGTGAGGTCGGGGCGGTGAATTGGCTCTCGATGGCAGCGCCCCAGGCGCCGATCACCGTGATGGCCCAAGTGCGTTATCGCAGCGAACCCGAACCAGCTCTGCTGACGCCCCTGCCCGCCAGCGAAGCCGATCAAGCCGCCGGGCGCCCGCATCGCTGCCGCCTGGACTTCAAGCAGCCCCAGTTCTCGATCACCCCAGGACAGGCGGCTGTTTTCTATGCCGGCGAGGTGCTGCTGGGGGGAGGCTTGATTGGCCGAATATGCCCGGAATTGCCCAAGAGTATGTCGCAATGACCGAAGACAAGTGCCGAGACACAGCGAGCATTGTGCATCCTGATCCGCCGCCCAACAACAACTGCTTTGCAACACTCTTCACCGGCCACATTGCATATTGAATCAAGGGGAAACAGGCCCTCTAGGAGACACAGCTCACCAATACAGCTCACCAATAAGGATCAGCCGGCATCTCAACGTGCAGCTGGCCGCTCTTGCAGCCAGGCACTGTGGCGATGCAGGCCCGCACCACCTGGCCATTCACCTCGATTTCGCAGGCGCCGCAGCTGCCACCGAGGCAACCTGTCGGAATGGTGATGCCGGCTGCGCGAGCGGCGATCAGCCAGTCGCAGCCAGGGTGAGTCTCGCTGAGATGCCCATCCGGCCATCGGATCACAACCGGGGTCTTGGACACGCAGGAACTCCGCTGGCGTAGGGCTGATCTCGATGGTGGGCGCAACCGAGGCAGCGCTGGCGGGCCTCGACGCCTCAGGCGAGCAGCGGCCCCAGATCCACATGCTCCTCGAACGCATCGGCCAGCCGATCCAGCAGGTCATCCCGCTGGCGGGCATGGTGCGGCTGATTCTCACTCAGCAGCGGCAGGTTGTGGCGCTGGCGCAGCTGGTTCAGCCAGCGGCGGCGCCAGGGCCCGTTTTCGAACACGCCGTGCAGATAGGTGCCGGCCACCAGGCCGCCCTGCTCGCCGGAATGCTTCCACCAGCCCAGCCCCTCCTGGCGGCTCAGAGGGTTGACCTGATCCTGACCCTGGTTAAGAGCGTGACTGGAAGCTTCGTCGACCAGGTGGCTCTCACCCTGATGCAGTTCAAAGCCTTCGATCTCCAATGCCCCACCATCGGGCCACAGCGCCTGAACGCGGCATTGGCGCAGGGTCTTGCTGGCGGCGTAGCGGGTTTCCAGGGGCAGCAGACCCAGACCTCGGCTGTGCTGATCCGCGTCAGTTGGCAGGGCTGGAGCCTGCTCTGGCGCCCTAAGGGAGTCGTCTTCGGCCAGGAGGCCTCCTTCGAGTCCCTCGGGATCCCGCAGTCGCACACCCAGCATCTGCAAGCCGCCGCAGAGGCCGAACACATGGCCGCCCGCCGCCACATAACTCCGCAGGTCGTCATCCAGTCCTTCGGCCTGCAGGGCGGCCAGATCGCGCCGGGTCTGCTTGCTGCCTGGCAGGATCACGGCATCGGGCCGGCCCAGGGGCTCGCCTGGCCTCAGCCAGCGCAACTGCACTGATGGCTCGGCTTCGAGCGGATCGAGATCGGAAAAGTTGCTCATGGATGGCAGGCGCAGCACGGCGATCGTCAGCTCGGCCCCCGGCTTGCGGCCCCGGCGCTCCAGCAGATCGAGGGAATCCTCGGGCGGAAACAGCTCCTCCAGCCAGGGCATCACCCCCAGCACCGGCACACCGGTGTGGTGTTCCAGCCAGCGGCGCCCGTCATCGAACAATTGCCGGCGGCCGCGGAAGCGGTTGATCAGGATGCCGCGGATCAGCGGACGCTCCACCGGGCGCAGCAGGGCCAGGGTGCCCACCACCTGCGCGAAGACCCCGCCGCGCTCGATGTCCGCCACCAGCAGGCAGCGGGCGCGAAGATACTGGGCCAGGCGCAGATTGGTGAGATCGCGCGGCTGCAGATTCACCTCCACCGGACTGCCCGCTCCCTCCAGCACCAGCCTCCCCGCCGGATAGGGGCCCTGCAGCTCGGCCAGGCCGGAGCGGATCGCCGCCCAGCCGGGCCGGAACCAGTCGCGGTAGTAGTGCTCGGCGCGGACCGTGCCCACCGAGCGACCCAGATGAATCACCTCACTGGTGCTGTCGCCGCGGGGCTTGAGCAGCACTGGATTCATCGCCACCTGGGGCTCCAGTCCCGCCGCCCAGGCCTGCAACGCCTGGGAGTAGGCCATCTCACCGCCGGCCTGATCCACCCAGGCATTGAGGCTCATGTTCTGCCCCTTGAAGGGCAGCGGTGTTTCGCCGCGGCGCTTCAGCACCCTGCAGAGGGCGGCGGTCATCAGCGATTTGCCGGCGCCGCTGCTGGTGCCCAGCACCATCAGGGGAGTGGGACTACCGGGCCGTGGCCGGCTCACAGACGCGGCCGGTGGCGCAGGAGATTCTCCCGAATCCGCTGGCGCAGGCCAGCCCTGGGAATCTCGCCGGGCCAGCGGCTGATCACAGCCCTGCCCAGGGGAGTGAGCCGCACCCGTTCGGTGAGCCCCTGGCCATCCACTTCGCGCCGCAGCACCCCGAGCCGGATCAGCCAGATGAAGTGGGCCTCGGCCCGCTCAATGCCAAAGGGGGCAAACAGCAGCGTTGGCCAGTCGGCTCGTGCAGCCAGCTCGCCACTGCTGATCGCCCCCTGGCTGAGCTGCTCATAGAAGGCACGGCGGAACGGCAGACAGGTGAGAGAGCGGGCCGCCCGATCACGGGCCCAGCGATCGTGGGCATTCAGGGAGGCCCTGGAACCACTCTGATCAGTCGCGGCCACAGGAAAAGCGATCAGTTGAACAGGCTGTTGAGCAGCCCCTCAAGCGTGTTGACGGGGGGAGCTGCTTCGGCCCCACTGCGGCCGTAGCCATCGCCGGGATTCTGGCCCCTGGGGTTGCCCCAGCCACCGGTGTTCCCCCAGCCGCCTGTGTTGCCACTGCCGCTGTTGAAGCCACTGCCATGGCCACGGCTGGCATCAAGCTGCAGATCGGACCAGCGGAACACCATGCCGTTGCCCCGGTTGCCGTACATCACCGGCCAGGTACCCGTGGCATCGCGCAGCACCAGGCGGCCATTGCCCTGGCTGTAGAAGCTGTAGCGGCGGCCATCCCGGGTTTCCACCACATAGGTGCTGCCGCCGAAATCCTGGCGGCGGCTCAGGCGGCAACCACCGCTGAACAGGTTGCGCCCCCGCTGCAGCAGCTGACAAGTGCTCTCGCCGGGGAGATTGCCACCACCACCACCACCGCTGTTGCCGAACAGCTGCTTGGTGAGGCGATTGCTGACATTGCGCCGCTGCCAGCCGTCATCCCAGCAGGTGCGCCGATTGATGCTGCAGACCTCACCACCGCTGAACTGGAAATCCTGAGCAGGGGGCCGGCCGGAGATCTGACGCAACAAATCCCGCTCAGCCTTTTCGCCGTAGCTGCGGCGCGTCTGATTCACTGATGGCCCTTGGCTGTCGTAGCAGATGCGCTGGCTGTTATCGCAGACCACGCCGGGGCGGGGCAGATCCAGGGCCAGGCCGGCGCTCTGCAGGGAGACGGCTCCAAGGGTCCCCAGCAGCAGGGGCAGCGGGCGGATCTGGCGGCGTGGGCCCATGGTGCTGGAGCAGGTCACTGGTGATGAAGGTAGCCAAGCCATGGGATGGTGGCGCCAGCCTCTGTCGCCCCATGTTGCTGCTGGCTTCGGCTTCGCCGGCCCGTCGTCGCCTGCTTGAGCAGGCGGCCATCCCCCATCGCGTCATGGTGAGCGGTGTGGATGAGGAAGCCATCCACGATCCTGAGCCCAGGCGGCTGGTTGTTCTGCTGGCCCAGGCCAAGGCCGAAGCGCTGGCAGCTTGCAGCGATCACGGCTGTGCGGCGGTGCTGGGCTGCGATTCGCTGCTGGTGTTTGAGGGTCAGGTGTTCGGCAAA
>CALPMR020000183.1 GCA_943324725.2 Bordetella parapertussis
AGATCCCCGGGGCGCTCTGGGCCAACCAGTTCGACAACCTGGCCAATCGACGCGCCCACTACAACAGCACCGCCCCCGAGATCTGGGAGCAGTGCGACGGCCGCATCGACGCCTGGGTGGCAGCCACCGGCACGGGCGGCACCTACGCCGGTGTGGCCCTGTTCCTCAAGGAGCGCCGGGAGTCGGTGCGCTGCGTCCTCGCCGATCCCCATGGCAGCGCCCTCTACAGCTGGGCCAGCAGCGGCGCTCTGCACGCCGAGGGCAGCTCGATCACCGAAGGGATCGGCAACAGCCGGGTCACGGCCAATCTTGCCGATGCCCCCATCGACGACGCCGTGCGCATTGACGACCAGGAGGCGCTGGGCACCATCTATCAGATGCTGTGGAAGGAGGGCCTGTTCATGGGGGGCTCGGTGGGAATCAATGTGGCCGCGGCGGTCGAGACGGCCCGCCGCCTCGGGCCGGGTCATCGCATCGTCACGGTGCTGTGCGATGGCGGCGATCGCTATCGATCCCGCCTCTACGACCGGGACTGGCTCGCCGGCCGCGGCCTGCACCAACCCCAGCGCCTGCCGCTGGTGGGAGGCTGATGAGCTCGTCCTTGCCTGCCTCGGGCCAACTGATCGGCTCTCGCTATCGGCTGGAGCGCCAGCTGAGTGCGCCGGCGGGTGATCCGGCGGTTGTACTGGCTCAGGGTGAGCTCTGGCAGGCCCGCGATCAGCTGGCGGCCGAGGCGCCGGTGGCTCTGCGGCGGCTGGGAGCCGAAGCGGACCAGGCCCGGGCCCGGGAGCTCTGGAGCCGGCTGCAGGGCGTGCTTCATCCCCAGGTGCCCCGCTTCGGGGCCGTGATTCAGGACCAGGGGCAGCTCTGGCTGGTGCGCGAATGGCAGAGCGGCCGCACCTACGGCCAGCTGCTGGAGGCCCGGCGCGAACGCCAGATGGTCTTCGGCGCCGGCGAGGTGCTGTTGCTGCTGCGCCAGCTGCTGCCGGTGCTGGCGGCCCTGCACAGCCAGGATCTGCTGCACGGCGATCTCAGCCCCGACAACCTGCTGCGGCGCGACAGTGACGGCCTGCCGGTGCTGCTCGATTTCGGCCTGGTGCGGGGTCTGGCCCCTCGGGGGCTGGCGGCCGCTGGCGCCGGCGAGGCCAGCGGCCACGGGGCCACGCCGGGCTATGCCCCCCCCGAGTTGCTGAGGGGAGAGCCGGCCCAGCCCTGGATGGATCTCCATGCCCTGGGGGTGGTGGCGCTGGTGCTGCTGGCTGGCGAACCGCCGGCCAATCTGCTGGACCCGGTCAACCTCGCCTGGCGCTGGCCGGTGGCTCTGGAGCCGGAGCCCGCCCTGCAGGCCCAGCTGCAGCGGCTGCTGGAGCGGGATGCCTCCCGGCGTTTCGCCTCGGCCGGTCAGGCGCTGGTGGCCTTCCAGGCCCTGGAGATGCCGGACAGCACCGGTCCGGTGGCCCGGGCCGACCGCACCGTGGCCCTGGTGCCCCAGGCCCCGGTGCCAGTTCCCCCTACGCCTCCCGCCTCTGTCCCAGAGTCGCTGGTCCCCGAGCAATCCGCAGCCGCAGCTCCGCCTGAAGATCGGGCGGTGCCAGCTCCCCAGGAGCCCGATGTCGAGCCGGCTTCCGGCCAGGCGGTCGCCAAGGCGGAGCCGGAATTGCCAGTGTCGCCGAAATCAGCAGCACAGCCGTCGGCGCCGGCGGTGGCGTTGCCGTCAGCCGCCCTGCCCCGTCCCCTGCCCTCCCAGGCGCGCCGCCGCGATGAGGAGCGTGAAGAGGCGGTGGAGGGGGGCTTCTGGCCGGTGCTGATCGCCCTGGTGATCTCGGCGGTGGTGGGCACCTCCCTGGGCTGGTGGTGGTTGGGCCGCGACAGGCCGCCGGCTCCCCGCAGCGAACAGGCCAGCGAGCAGCCCAGCTCGTTGCCGCCGGCTGAAGTGGACCAGCGCCAGCAACTGCTCGATCGGCTGCGGGCGATTCAGGTCGATCGCAGCTGGTTCCTGCAGCTGGTGGATGCGAGCCTGCTGGCCCAGTACCCCGAACGGCGTGGTCGGCTGCCCAGCGACAGCCTGGAGGATGCGCCGCTGCGCAAGGTCTGGAATGACCAGGCCCAGGACTGGCTGTCCCGGGTGGAACAGCTGCCCCTGGCCGTGCGCCGCCGGCTGGGCAGCTTCAGTCAGGGGGACTGGCAGGTACGCCAGCAGTCCCTGCTGCGCCAGGGCCTCAGCTCCGAGGTGCTGCGACAGCTGGTTTCCGCCAGCGCCCAGAACCTGCTGCCGGGGCGCTCAGGCCAGGACATTCCTAAGGAGCCCTACCGCCAGCTCTGGTATGCAGCGGCCGAGCAGGTGCTGGAGAACGTCAGAATCGATCCGATCGAGGCGGCCTCGGGTGCCACCCAGGTGCTGTCCGCCGACGTGCCCGCCAGCGGCGCCCGCCTGTTCGCCATCCGCCTGCCCGCAGCCCATGGCCTGGCCCTGGGGGTCAATGGCACCCCCCTGCTGCAGATGAGCGTCTATGGGGCCGATGGCACCTTGCTGGAGCCGAAGGGGCCGCTGCGGGTGGTCACGCTCGGCTCCCAGAAGGCCTCGCCCGTGCAGCTGTTGGTCACCAATGAAGGGGTGGCGCCGGCGATGATCCGGCTGTCGCTGCGGGCCGATCCGCCGCCAGCCCCGGCCCCGCCGGCGCCCACCAGCCCCCCTGCCAGCGGTGAGACCAGCCCCGGGGCTGAGTCGACACCGGGAGGCCAGGCTGCCCCGGCCCCGGAAGCGGCTCCGAGCAGCGGCTCCCAGACGCCGCCGAGCGAGTCCCCGCCGACACCACCACCTGCCCCTTCGCCTTAGGAGCCTGTCGCGCCAGGAGTCCGGCAAGCGGATCTGAAGCAGGCAGGGAATCGAACCTGGCCTGCCGGCTTGTTCGAGGCGTTTGTGCTGCGATCGGCCTGGGCCGTTGCCAAGGGGCGTGTTGGCAGTTCTGGCCCGAAACGGGCGCGGAGGGGTTTGCAGCGAACTCCTAAAGCCTGGCGATGGCGGCGCGGGCCTCCTTCGCCTCGGTCTTGCGCTTCTCCTCGTGACGTTTGTCGTGCAGCTTGCGGCCCTTGCCCAGGCCCAGGCTCACCTTGAGCCAGGAGCCCTTGAGGTGGAGATTGAGGGGGATCAGGGTGAGGCCTTTCTGCTCCAGCGCCGTGCGCAGCTTGTCGATCTCGCGGCGATGGGCCAGCAGTTTGCGCACCCGCAGGGGCTCATGGTTGAAGAAGCTGCTGGCGTGGCTGTGTGGTGAGATGTGGACGTTGTGCAGCTGCAGCTCGCCCTTGCGGATCAGGCAGAAGCCATCACGCAGGTTGCACTGGCCGGCGCGGATCGATTTCACCTCCGTACCCAGCAGCTCAATGCCGCATTCGAGCGTTTCGAGAATCTCGTACTGATGGCGGGCGAGGCGGTTGTCCGCCATCAGCTTGTGGGCGGGATCCTGCGCTTTGGTGCCGCCCTTCCTGCCGGGGCCCTTGGCCATGGTGTGTGAGATGGATGCCAACAGGCTAGATGGGGGGCGGGTAGGCATGGGCCGGGCAACGGCGTGTGGCTATCCCGCGACCATCAACGAATCAAGAGGATGGGTTTTTGGGCGCTTGAGTCGTGTAAGTCACAAGTTTTTCAATCGTCATCCAGGAAGGGCATGTCTTTTGGTAAATCATGGTTGTGCTTCAGCCGGCAAGGAGATGAGAGTGGGTGTTCGCGGAATTGATGCCCCCCGGAGGCGGGGGGCGAATGAGTGAGGGTTGATCGCTGCCTGCGATGTAGCTGAACTTGAATACCTGGCTGGGTCCAGGGCATTCCGAAAAAATCCCGGCCGACAAGGTACTGCTCCCGCTGCAAGACGCGGTGCTTCGCCTAGCTTGACCTTGACTGGCCATGGCTGGGCGTGGGGGCAATTTTCGGGGTACCCTCAAGAAAGAAAGCCAGTTGCTGAAATAGCGAGCTGAATCAGCTATTCACAGGGTAACCAAGCTGAGCCTCGACTGAGTATTGAATGGATTACGATACTTGAGAAACCTCAGACGATGGGTGCCCTGTAGGGGCTGCATCGGGAAGTCCATGCTCCAGCAGCTCCATCTCGAGCCTGTGGTGGATTGTGCTGCTGCTTGTTTGCGCCGCCTGGCTTGCGCTTGCAGAACTGCAGCTGCCTGGGCTGCCTCTCTTGCTGCCACGCAAGTTATCAGTGTGGCAAGAGGCTTTGGCTGGCGCTTCAATTGTTGCGAACCTCAGCGGTTAAGAAATCCTAATCGTGTTATTGACTGCCATCAAGTTCTTCATGTTGTCATTGATGGCGCTGTCAATTATCGTGCCGAATGGATGCGTGGACTTTCGCTCGCGTCCTCTTTGTAATATCTGCGGATGAGTATTGGGCAGTAAAAATACTTTGATCGTGTTTCATGGTGAAGCTTTGCCGTTGGTCGCCAGGCAGTCTTGAGCGCTCTCAAGTATTTTTGTCATGTCATCTGAAAGACCAATCCATAGAGGCATGCGTACCAGTCGATCAGCCAGTGTCTCCGTGGTCGCAAGTGTGCCTGAGCTGCGTAATTTAATGTGTTTGCTCTGACAGCCGTGCAGGGGTACATAGTGAAAGACACAGCAAATGCCACGCTTCTTCATGTCTGCAATGAATCTCGTGCGGTCATCGAGATTTTCTAGAAGTATGTAATACATGTGAGCATTGTGCTGACAGCTTGAAGGAACTATTGGCCTGCGTATGCGGCTATCCTCCTCCAGATTGGCCAGCTCTGCGTGGTATGTATTCCAGATCAGGAGCCGTTGATCGGTGATTGCCTCTGCTTCCTCCATCTGGGCCCAAAGGAAGGCCGCGATCAGTTCTCCCGGTAGATAGGAGGAACCAAGGTCAACCCAGGTGTATTTATCAACTTCTCCGCGGAAGAATTGGTTGCGATTAGTCCCTTTCTCTCTAATAATTTCTGCTCGCTCGGCGAAGATAGGGTTGTTGATCAGGAGAGCCCCTCCCTCGCCAGAAATGATATTTTTTGTCTCATGAAACGAGTAGCATCCGATATCGCCGATTGAGCCCAGTGGCCGCCCTTTATAGCTGGCCATGACTCCTTGCGCAGCGTCCTCAATTACAAGCAAATTGTGCTTGCGAGCAATGGTCATGATCGTATCCATTTCGCAGCCCACACCGGCATAGTGCACGGGTACGATGGCCTTGGTGCGGGGAGTGATGGCTGCTTCGATCAAATTTTCGTCAATATTCAATGTGTCTTTGCGGATATCGACAAAGACAGGTACGCCTCCGCGTAGAGCGAATGCATTGGCTGTCGATACGAAGGTGTAGGACGGCATGATCACTTCGTCGCCCAGCTGAATGTCGGCGAGGATGGCGGCCATTTCTAGCGCTGCCGTGCAGGAGTGGGTCAGCAAGGCCATGTGGCATCCGGTTTTTTCCTCCAGCCATGCATTGCACTTTTTGGTGAAGTAGCCGTCACCTGCAAGTTGACCCATGCCGTGGGCTTTGGCGATGTAGTGCAGCTCCTTGCCTGTGAGGTTAGGCTTATTGAATGGGATCATGGCTTGCGAGCCAGTAGGAGCAGAGAACCACCAGCAGGAAACCTTAGACCAGTCCGTAGAAGTAGAAATTCAAATCGCATGACTAGGTATAGGGCAGCATTGGCCGGAACGGAAATTTGAAATTCAGCATCGAGATCGTAATCTTGCCTGCTTGCTACCAGCCGTTGCAAGGCCATCAAGTGCAGAAGAAAGCTCACAAATGATGTAAGGTATTGGACTTTAAAGCCTGCTGTTATCAGCTTTCTCTGAATCTCTGACCCCGAGTAACGACGAACGTGATGTGCAAAGTCATCGGATCCAGACCATAGCCAAGGGTGCTGGGGAATGGTTAGCAGAAGGTGCCCTCCACTTTTCAATGCACGGAAGAGATTGGAAAGTACACGCTCGTCGTCTTCAATGTGCTCGATGACGTCGAATGACCCTATGCAGTCATAGGCCTCTGTTTCGGTCATTGTTGTGGCATCAAGTTGCCAGAATTGACAGCTGGGAACACGCTGCCTGGCAAATGCCAGGCCGTCCTCATAGTATTCAGAGGCCGCAAGCTTTGCAGAGGGAAATGCTTTTGAGATTCCACTGATTACAAAGCCCGTCCCACACCCAACTTCAAGAAAACTAGTGAAGTTGCTGACCTCCCCCACTACCAGCAAAGTTGTCCGCCCTGTCTGACCGATCCATCAGGG
>CALPMR020000184.1 GCA_943324725.2 Bordetella parapertussis
GCAGGGCTTTCCCTTCCTCCCGGCTGGCTGCAGCCTCCAACTCGATCGCGTCGCCAGCGAGCGGGTGCTGGCCAACCTGCGCGATTCCCTACCCAGCCGACGGCCCCAGCTCTTGGCGGAATGCCGCAGCCTCGGTGCCTGTTCACTTGCGGCGCTGTTGGATGGACTGGGTCTGGAATTGGTTGAGTTCTACAAGCTGGCCGGCTCCTGGGCGTTGCTGCAGCGGGAACTGGGCTGGCGGCCTCCTGCAGAGGCCACGGACGATGAACTGCGCCTGGGCCGGGGTATCGCTGCTGGTTTGTTACACCTTGATGATCCCGAGCGTCTGAGCTTCTACACCAAGGCGTTGCAGCATCCAACGCCGCCGAATCCCGCCGACCTTGACCCGGCCAGCGAACGTCTTTGGCGCATGTTGATGGCCCAGCTCTGGGGTAGCGGCCGTTGGCATCTGGCCTTGGCAGAGGCCCTGGTTCGGCTCTGGCAAGCCAGGGATCTACTCACCGAGCTGCTGGAGTTGTTCGCTCTGCTGCTGGAGCGCACGGACCACCTGGTGACACCACTTCGCTGGCCATCTGAAGGTGGAGCTGAGCCATTGCCACTTGTGCCCTTAGGTCTGCATGGCCGATACTCTCGTGCCGAAGTGTTCGCTGCTTTCGGCAAGTTGAGTGATGCTCAACCCTTCCCCGGCAGAGAGGGGGTGTTCTTCGATGAAGCAACCCGTTGCGATGTGCTTTTTATCACGCTCAAGAAATCCGAGCGGCTCTTCTCCCCCAGCACCCGCTACAACGATTATGCAGTCTGCCGCGAAGAGTTCCACTGGGAGAGCCAGAGCCTGACCAGGGAGAGCTCGAAAACCGGCCAGCGCTATATTGATCACCTTGAGCGTGGCAGTCGGGTGCTGTTGTTTGTGCGCGAGGAGAACAAAAGAGCCGGCGTCACCATGCCATTCTTTTGCCTAGGTTTTGCCAACGATGCAGGTCACCAGGGCGAGCGGCCAATGGCGATTCGATGGCGACTACATCAGCCTATCTCGGCAGCTTTCTACCCGGAACTGGCGGTGGCAGTCTGACTGGTCTTCGGCAAGTCCATGAAGTCCCAGCAATGCACTGGTGGCTTCAAGGGTTTCGTGAATTGCCCTGGTTTTGTGCATGCCCGAGCCTTTCAGTCCTGGCCTGCTTTTACAGCTTCCCCTGGGCTGGTGCGCTGGGGAGCATTCCATCGGGGAGCAACACAACAGCGCCCCAGTCTGAACTCCCATGGCTGTTGATGACTCCTGTCGCCTGCTGGATCTCATCCCATTGTCGGGAGGCCATAGTGAGGAGCCGAAATGAGCTTTGCTACCATCGGCCCCTCTCGTCCTCGCTGGTCCAGTTGGCCCGCGATCGTCGCCACGTAGGGGCTGGCCATCGGCGCCTCGCCCCATGGGTGAGGAGCTCGGTGGCATCGCTCAGGCTGCGGCCGGGGACGTTCCTTGTCCCCCCTGCTGCTGGCAGGAGCCGGCCGCAACCAATAAGGACTACCAAGGAATGCCGGAAGGAGAGTGGGGGTGGGCTATAAAACAACTGAAATGCGCTCAGGCAATGTCAAGGGAATCACTCGAAGCACTGCTTCTAAAGCTTAAGGATGATGAGGAGTTGCAACAAAAACTCAAAGGTGCTGTCAACCTTGATGCTGCTTCGGCAGCAGCCAGGCAGGCAGGCTTCGATGTCAGTAAGTACGATTTCCTCGAGAACAAGCGATTGATCGGGCCCCATTGGCTATGGGAGTGGAGCTGGATCTAGAAATACAATGGCAATCATGCAAGGAGTTTCGTCGCGCCTGGCGCTGATTATAGGCAGGATCACTCTATAACATTTTTGTGATCCTGTTCAGGCTGCCAGTCTTCACCCAGCGTGCTGATTATTCGCCAGCTGCTCAATGAAGGCATCCTGATCAGCCTCGGTCGTGTGCAGACATTGCTACCTGGTGTGGCACTGTGCGTCATGGTTGGCGGCATCTCCTGGGGGGTTGACCGGCTGGAAGTGGCACTCTTCGGTTATGCCTTCCTCGAGGCAATCGTACTGGCCATCCTGATCGGCATCGTGCTGCGGACCCTCTGGACTCCGCCCAGGGCGTTCAGGCCGGGAATTGTCTTCACCGCTCAGTTTGTGCTGGAGGTCGCCATCGTCCTGCTCGGCGCTTCGCTGGACCTTCGCACCCTTCAACAACTCGGCTTTGCTCTCCTGGCGGCCGTGTTCACGACCACCGCCGTGACGCTTGGGTTGGGAGTTGTTTTCGGCCGGCTTGCCGGGCTTACGGGCAATCTGGCGATCCTGATTGCGGTCGGTAATGCCATCTGTGGCAACTCCGCCATTGCCGCCGTTGCCCCGGTCGTCCGCGCCCAAAGGGACGAGGTCGCCAGCGCGATCTCCCTCACGGCCGTCTTGGGGGTGCTTGTTGTGCTCACCCTGCCGCTATTGAAAGTGCCAGCTGTGCTCAATGATCATCAGTACGGAATCCTCGCCGGGATGGTTGTCTATACCGTGCCACAAGTTCTCGCTGCCACCATCCCGGTATCTGACGCCTCCGGCCAGGTTGGTGCCCTTGTCAAATTGATCAGGGTGGCCTTGCTAGGTCCCTTTGTCGCGTTCGTCGCGTTCGTGCGCGCCGGCAGTCCCGATGGCAAGCAGCTCAGGTTTTCGTGGCGCCGCTATGTGCCGTGGTTTTTGCTTGGCTTCTTCTTCACCTCAATCCTGCGTTCCGCCGGATTGATTCCCGTTGAACTGGCAAGCTCCGCGAAGGACCTCAGCCGCTGGCTCACCATCGCCTCAATGGCAGCGCTCGGGCTGGGTGTTGATGTGCGTGCTGTGCGCCAGTCTGGTCCGCGAGTAGCGGTGGGAGTTGCTGGGCTTCTGGCAATGCTCGTCACCCTTGGGATCATCATCATCCATCTTTTCAGCTGTAATCAAATCGCTCCACTGCTACGATCTGGACCTGCTTTGACCTGGACCTGCTGCGCCCTTGGTCAGGTTGGTTCAGTGCAGCCAATGATGTTAAGTTGATGCCGGTATTTGATGCCGGTATTTGAGGCTGTATAGTGCTCGGCCAACCCCTCTGGCCGTGCCCTTAGCGGCATTGAAGTTAACGCCTCGCCTCTGCTACAAGTTCGACAACCTGCCGATGACCTCATGGCCGGTAGGGTAGAGATCTCACTCCACAGACTGCCTTATCGGTTTCAAACAATCGCCCTGATTGCAAGTGGAAGCCTGGAGCTGTGTCACTGTGATTTACGTCCTCCCGACGGGGTCCGTCGCTGCCAGAACCCTGGATGCAGCATTGAACCGAACCACGTCGACGTCAGCAGACGTCACTGAGCACATTCCATCGCACCCCCACCGTGGAGAGACACCTGCCCCCTCTTGTTGGCATCGGTTTGCTTGCTCGTCTCTGCCGCAGGAGCAGCGCTATCAACGGGCCAGAATGGGGGGATAGTTCCAAGCCGTTGGTTCCATTCGTGATGTCTCAACCTTCCATCCCACTGCAGAGCGGCCATAGTCCCGACCGGTCTACCGACAGGTCTGCAGTTGACGGAACAGCGACTCCGACTGGATTGGTCTCGTTGATGTTGCCGGTGCGTGGTGGATCCTGCCGTCTCTGGGCTGGCCATCACCTTTCAGCCACTCCAGCGGATTCATTGCCCATGGTGGTGTGTCATGGCGGCCCAGGCGTCCCCAGCGACTATCTGTTCCCCCTGATCGAGCCACTGCAACGACCGGTGATTTTCTTTGATCAACTGGGCTGTGGGCGGAGCGATCGACCCAGCCCCGAGATCGTGGAGTACTCCATTGCGGCAGCCGTGCAGGACCTGATCGAGGTGATCGATGCTTTCGTGGCTGACGGGCTGATCCCGAGGCAGGAGGGTCGGCCTGCCTACCACCTCTATGGCCAGTCGTTCGGTGGCATCCTGGCCTTCGAAGCGCTCACCGCTGGCCGTGGCCTGCCGGTTCCGCGCTCGCTGACCCTCTCCAACGTGCCGAGCTCGGTGCCCATGCTGCTTGAGGATGTGGAGGCCCTGCTGGCGGATCTTGGTGGCGACGGAGCTCGCTTTGATGCGACCCATGTCTGTAGAACAACGCCACGACCACCGGCATTGCTGGCGGCCTACGCCCCAGGGAACCCCGGCAACCATTGGCGCGGTGTCGACGTGATCGCTGACTGGTGTGCATCGGAGCGGGGCCTGGGCTCCCTGACACTGCCTGTGCTGCTGCTCGCTGGGGAACACGACTTTGTCACCCTCCGCTCGATGCAGGGGTGGCAGAAACTGGCCCAGCTGCGCTGTGTCGTCATCCCTGGGGCGGCACACCACGCCTTGCTCGAGATGCCTGAGGCCTATGGCGCTTGCATCGAGGGCTTCCTGCAGGAATACGAAGGATGAATACATCACGAAGACAATCTATCTGCTGCAACTTGAGAGTGCTTCAATCTTCTCGGAAGTTGTTTTTTGAGAAGAGACACTTGGGGCTAAACCTCTCCAGTAGTAGCTTATTCGCCGGGTGATGCAGCCCGGGCTTTCAACACCACATAGATCCCGCCAGACTTCCGAAGATCATAGAATTCCTCTTCCCAATTAGCCGGAACATAGGCTTTATCTCCTGAGTAATGTCGAACCAACTTGAAATCTTTGGAACGCAATGCATGGATGTGATTGGCCGCTATCAGTAGGACATGTTCACCATTAGCCGAGAGAGAGGGATCTTGGTTTGCATAAATATCGTCATGGCTGTAAAGTGACGTATCCTGAACTTCAGGCGCCCCTTTCATGTATTCGTGAGACTGGGTATGGTTGAGAATCTTAGAATCGTCAATACCATGAAAATCCTGCCTCTTGGTATATTCAGTATCAAAGCCAAGGTGGTTTGCAAGAGTTGGCAGAAAATCGACATGTGATACCAAAGCAACAGTTTCTTGCCCGCCTTCAAAATATTCAGGATTGGACCAAACCATTGGGACTGTCTTTGTTGTCGATAGGCAAAACGGAGCTGTTTGAGGCTGCTATAGAAAAATCAAAAAATTGATCAAATCGCAAAGGCAAAGGCGGCAAGATGGTTCAGGTGCTTAAAAACTTGCAACAATTATCCCAGGGAAACCCTGGAAAACCCAGCGGATCTACGCGAAGAAAAGTTTGTAATCGCAGAATAGTACTGAGGTGATTGGCGGTGGCTATGGGGGTTGGAACCGTTGTGGCGACTTGGAGGTCGTTGATAGAGGCACTGGCTTCAGACAATGAGAGCTGAATCGAAAACTACGATAAGTATATCTAATGCTATCAAGCGAAGACCTGTAATTCGCCTAAGATGCATCAGTAGTTTTTTTGTGTATAAATGGCAAAAAAATCAGCAAAGGTGAAATCTGCGAAGCGGACTGAGGCTATAGATGGTCTGTTGACAAAACATGTATCAGTTAAAAGTCCCTATCAATCTGTGGTTGCCGCCATTGCCAGAACCCAGTTAGATCTTAATACCCAAGCACCGTTATGTGCATTAGAAGTTGTTTTGCCACAGGGCATTCTTGGCCATGGCTCGTCGCGGGGAACTCAAGGCCTCAAGGAACCGATTGGCCTGTACATTTCCAAAGAATTTGAAAACACCAATTCCGCTGTGCTTTTTGGAATTGGAAGTGTTGCTCGCATTCTAAATACTGGCAAAGTTGAACAAAACCGCAGCTATAATTTCACGGCAGGCTACTCTTGCTTTGTAGGAGTTGTCAACATTGGCACAATAATGCAAAGAGGAAAATTTAACCTTGATATCGGAATTGGCGGCATCGTAGGTGTTCTGAATAAAGGTGATATCAAAACAGCTGGTCCAACCATTTTTGTTGGTTTAGGTCAAGGAGCAGGCTTTCTAAATGCAGGCTCCATGAAGTTCACTGATGGAGCCAGTGGAACTATTGGAGCAGGTGTTGTTACGGGCATCCTTAACCTTGGAATCATCAAGACTGGAGAGCAGGGGGATGTCGTGGCTGGAATATCTGGAGGGGTAGGAATTGTCAATGGTCTTAGTCCTGTATTGGCTACCGCTTTGGGTATCACATATGTCAGCCTTCCAACTGCTGGGATAAGTACTGGATCAGGCGATGATGTAGTTGCAGGGAGTGGGCTCTATAATTTAGCAAGATTTCTGGGTAGTCAATCACCGGTAGCCGTTGGCACAGATAATTTTGCCACCAA
>CALPMR020000185.1 GCA_943324725.2 Bordetella parapertussis
ATCGCCCAGGCCAAGGAGTTTGCGGTGGTGGCATCACCCCATGGGGTCTGGGTGACATCAAATGTCGCTGCCGAGGCGGGTATGGCAGAGACTGAGGTTGCTAGCAAGGCCAGAAGGGTTGCGGATGCCTTGAACATGCAGAATTTATTTATAGTATTCATCAAACTATCACGTGCCATCCTGCGAATGGCTCAAGCATGTCATCAAAACGCAGGTTGTCTGGACGTCGTGACAGCAGTTGCCTGCTGTTCGTCCAATCGAAGCCGCCGGTTGGCTGCTCGCACTTCCACAGGCCTTCGGGCTCTGCCTGTCGTGCTCTTCGCTCGGGTCAGCTTCCACTTCTCCTGGTCAGCGCCGATCCGGGGCCTGACGCCAGACGATGGCCGTGATCCCCGTGGCCGCGCCAGCACCCGCGAGCAGAACGCTGATCGGTAGCAGGAAGAACGGTTGTCGGAGCAGCGATCATCAAGCCTATGGTCGTCGCGACATGATGGTGATGCCGCCTCCGCACCCGGCCCGATTCAGGCGGCTCAAGTCATGGAGGACTGCATTGTTGAGGACTGGCCAGGTAAGCAGCCGGGTGATCTTGCCGTTGTCTCTGTCGCGCTGACCGGGGAAAGCTTCAGCGAGGCTGTCACCCTGACCCTGGCTCAGTATGGTGAAGACACCTTGATTCATCACCTTGAATGGGTACGACCATGAGTCGTTTTTCAGGCATCATTGCAGCCACGGTCGCGCTCCTCGGAGCATTGGCTTTTGATGCTCCTGTGCGTGCCCAGTCCGTCTCCGCCGATGCGCTGATCAAAGCCAAGACCAACTGCCTCCCATCTTGTTGCGATCCCGGTTTCCCCTTTTCAGCCTGCGCTCCTTCACGGCTCTCGCGGCTCTGCCCCTGCTGATGGGAACCCGGCCGGTCTGCGCTGCCATCTACACGGTGAGCGATACCAACTGGGGAAACACCGCCACGATCAACAGCTTCGCCTGGGCCCTGGCTCAAGCCAACAACAATCTCGGGGCCGACACGATCAGCATCACGCCCGGCCTGGCGATCAATGTGGATGACGCCACGGCCGAACCTGGAGGCTGGCTGACCACGATCAGCGAGGCCTTCACCATCGAGGGCAACGGCGCCACCCTGGTCGGCAATCCCAGCTTCGTGGGCAGTGGAGGCACCCTCCATACCAAAACCAATGTCGATGTCTTCAGGCCGGGCTTCGACTTCCTGACCCAGAAGGCGTTTTCCTTCGGCAGGGTGGAACCAGGGATCTCCCTGAGCATCC
Source organism: Bordetella parapertussis (assembly GCA_943324725.2). Taxonomy (GTDB): domain Bacteria; phylum Cyanobacteriota; class Cyanobacteriia; order PCC-6307; family Cyanobiaceae; genus Cyanobium. The sequence continues at coordinate 1,281 of CALPMR020000185.1, forward strand.
ATGCGCTCAATAGCGATGGCCTTAATGGCTACCTGCAGCTGGGCGATGGTTCCACGGCCAGCCTCAGCGATGCCGCAGCCCGCAACAGCGTGAGCTACGGACAGCTGGTGCCCCGCTCCGTTTTCGAAGCCAAGGCCGACTCCACCCTCAACCTCAGCCAGGTGGCGCTGGAGCGCATCAATCCTGAGCTCTTCGGCATTGGTCCGGCCTGGGCAGGCGCGATTAGTGGGGTGAATGCCACCCTCAACATGGTGCGCAGCTCGATCAGCCAGGCGGCAGCGGCAGTCGGGGCCGTGGTCTGGAGTGGCGGTGAGGCCAATGTGGTGTCGTCGCTGATCAGCGAATCGGGCGGTCTCTCGGTGTCTGACGACACCAAGCCGGGCGTGATGAATCTGGTCAACAGCCTGGTCAGGGTGTCGGCCCAGAATTCCAACATTCAGCGACTGCAGGCGTTCGCGGGCGGTGAACTCAACATCACTGCCTCCTCGATTCTTCAGGACGTTCTCTACAACACTGACTACACCCCCACCCAATGCAACAGCGATCCCTATGCCTGCGCCGGCAAACCGCTCACCGCTTTTGACGGCGGCAAGATCACACTCAAGCAGAGCTATGTCTCGTTGATCAACGCTCAAGATGGGCTTATTCCTGCTGGTGTGCCGTCCTATTCCAATGAACTGTTCGGCCCATCCAACGCAGGTTCTCTCGTGGCCCTTGATGCCGTGTGGCTGCAGACCACGTCAAACCAGAGCGCGGCAGATCTGCAGACCCTGTTTGGCAACCCCAGCCTGCTCACCAATGGCATCCCCCTCACCCTGGAGGATTTCGGTGGTGGCGTCAGCGGCTATTACCCCTTGCCTGGAGGCGCCTATGTCAGACCCAGCTGACTCCAGAACCAGTGCCTGGCTTGTCGTGCCCTGAGGGGCCCAGAAACCCAGGAGCAACATCTCCCAGGCAAAGGCGGAGTCAGCACGACAGGCCGAGCCAGGCGGGGCGAGCAAGCCTCCCCCCCGCGAGAGCTCCAGTTGCCGCATCAGCCAGAGCTCCACGGCCTCGAACGTGTCGCGGAGCAGGTTTGCGGTTCCCGACGGCTGAAACCAGGAGACCACCGAGGCAAGAGGCGAACGGTCAGGGATCAAGCATTGTTACTCATTGAGGCGGAAGGGTGCGCTTGAGTGATATGGAGCGCAGCAATAAACCATGACCATCCAGCCCGGAACCCTGATCAGCCTCTGCCAGAAGCCAGGAGCCACCTATCAAGTCGTGAATCTCGACGACTGTTCCGATTGTGTGTGGGTGAGGCGTTGGCCCCTTGATATCCACCGCTCGCCGACTTTTGCCGTCCAGAGTGCGGAGATCAGGCCGCTGCTTGCGGAGGCAAATCGATGATTACGCCGCTGGCTGCCGTTCTGAATCGTCTGCTCTGCCAGGCCTGGAAGACCGTGTTGTGGGGCGTGTTGATCGCCGCTGTCGCTGAGTGGTGCGGCATGGAGTTCGGCAACGCCTGAGGCGTCAGCAGGGGGGCAGGCGGCCTGAAGGCACCGGGTTTCTGCCGATCGAAGACGGATGCCGACGACCCATCCCGTGCCCGTGCCTCCGGATGCCCCGCCGATGGGAATGTGCCCTGGCCAGGACGGCCAGGGCAATCACCTCTGGGGAAGCGACCGTCTCAAGGCGGGTCACGAATCCACCGCCCGAAAGCCGGTTGGATGGACGTGGGCTGAGCTTGACGGACCTGCAGGCAGACATCGCTGAGCTCGTTGCCGTTCGCGTCGCGGAGCCGCTGGCCGCCGTCGCGTCGCCAGGGTCGTTCCATGCAGGCCTTCCGGCCGATCCCAACGGATAATGTGGTCTGAACCCAGCCCAACTAGTCAGTTTTGAACAACGGACTCTTCTCGTCTCGCTTGGACATGGCGGGATCCCAGGAGTGAGCATGCAGCCGACGGAAGAATCGAGCCTGGTTGGTTTGTCGCGAGACAGGCAGGCCGCCGACCCTGGGCGATGGTCGGCTCTGCCAGCCGCACTTCGCTCCCGCGTCACCCTCCACTGGGGGCTTCTGTTTCTTGTGGTCTTCCTCTCCATCCACTGGCAGGAGGTGACCTCCCCGACCTATGACGTCGATGACTGGGTTCTGATCGGCAAACCGATCAAACAGGCCTATGAGAGCCGTCCTGCTTGGGATGTGATCTATGGCCTGCTATTCCAGAACGCTTTCTCTCCCTTCTTCGGCTGGCTGATTGCAGCGGCCTCCCTGTTCTCGATCGCAGCCTGCCTGCCGTTATTCCTGCCCTCTCTTGCGCCAGCGTGGATTTTTCTCGCTGCATTGTTGATCTCGCTCCACACCTATCTGCTGGATCTTTTCAACTTTGGCTTCGCCATCGGTCTGTATCTTCTTCCAGCAGCGCTATCGCTCTGGGGTGGTGTGTTGATGGCCTACAACCCCTGCCCACCGCTGCTGGGTCACCGCAGGTACGACGCCGTTGTTGGGGTAGCGATGGTGGCCTTTTCAATCGGAATTTATCAGCCAACGGCCATGCTCGCGGTGCTGTTGCTCGCCTTCGACGCCTTGGGCCGCAGCCTCGGCACGATTCGCCCGGCCCGCGGCAGCTGGTTGCGTCTTGTGGGGGGGCTGCTGCTCGGCTTGCTGGTTTATGGCGTCACCGCTCGCTTGGCGATCATCGGCCATGTGCCCGATTACCGCACCGGATTGGCCAGCTTTTCCTTTTTCCTGGTGAAGCTGAAATCCATCGGTGCCTATCGGGATGTCTATGCCACCAACGTGGCTCTGCTCTGGAGGCCGGCCCAGATCCTGCTCACCAGTGTCTTTCTGCTGATGCTGCTATGGCTGAGCATCCACCTCTGGCGCACAGTCCCAGAGGCTGAAGGCCGCCGGCATCGTCTCGGACTGCTCTGGGTGTCAGCTGGTTGGTGCATTGTTTCCCCCTTCCTGCTCTACAACGTGCTTCAGGCCGGCTTCCCGGGCCGCGCCTTCTCCCTAGGCAACGTCGGCATCGTTGGCTTCAGCGTGATCGCTCTGGCCTGGCTGGCGGCTCAGTCCGGGTCCCGTCCAGCCAGGCCCCGGATCTTCACCCAGGCCCTGGTGAGTTTGCTGATCGTCGGCTACGTGATTCCCCAAGCCGCCTATGCATCGCGGATCTGGGAGCTGGCCCAGCTGCTTGAGCGACGCGACACGGCGATGGCAGAGGCGATCGCCGCCGACGTGCGTTCGCTCTCCAGATCCAACCCCCAGCTGCCACCCCAGCCCTTCCGCCTGTTCGGCACGAGTGAACGCAATCAGTCCTTTCCGCACTGGAGCAGTGTCGGTGAGTCCGCATTCCGAGCCAGTTGGAGCATCCAGGCGATCTTCCAGCAGCTGCTGGGCCTTGAGGTCGAGCACCTCCGTTCCGGCAGCGAAGGGACTCCCGCTTCCGTGGACCGGAGCAAGCTGCCTGCCTGCGGCGCCTGGCCCGCTGCCGATGCGGTCGTTCCCTACCAAGGGCGCTGGCTGGTCTGCCTGGAGAGCAATCCTGCCACCTCAAGCCCTACTGATCTCCGGCCTTAGCTGAGCCCCCTACCCCAGCAGCGCTGGCGGTGCCTCTGGAGTGGGTCGAGCCGGTGTTGGAAAGCCCAGCCGCAGCCGCCAGCAACCCGTCGCTGCGAGCAACCGCTGTGGCCCAGTTCTCGGCCTCACTGCGCCCGGAGCTGCTCTTGGTGGGCTTGAAACTGTGGTTGCCGCTGGGGATCCACTCCAGCTGCACCCTTGAGGGAAGGGCATAGCTCTCCACCTCGTCCCGCTTGCCGAACGTGTCGCGCTCCCCCTGCAGGGTCAGGGGCTTGCCGGGCGGTTGGAAGCGATAGCCCAGCCAGAGGCTGCCCTTCACCCCATCGGTGGCGGCGAGCTCATCGATCAGCAGGCTCATCGCTGCCATTGTTATGCGCTGGGCGCATGGATTGGCGCTGTATCCCACGATCGGGGCAACCTGGGGCTTGGCCCCGAGTTGGGTCAAGCACCAGCTCGGTGCTGTTGTCGCCTGCCGCGACGGTTTCGGTGCTCACTGCATCGGTTCAGGACGAACAGCTGTAGTGGGACACGCCGCCGGCGTTGAAGAAGTCCCGGGGCTTCAGACGGTCGTAGCTCGTCTCCACCTCCGCTGATTGCTCGTCGTAGGGATGGCTGAACACCGCCTGCAGATCCTTGATCAAGCCGGTATCCCCTTGCCCAGCCTTTTCGTAGGCCGGTGCGATCAGCCATTCACGCCAAGTATATTTGGGGTTAATCCGTTTCATCGCTTCGGATGTCACTTCAGGGTTGCCGCAGCTCCTGATTTGATTCCGCCACCGTTGCAGCCAGTGAGTCCATTGCGCATCGAGCTGCTCGGAGCTGGGCAGGTAGAAGCTCTCTTTCAAGGTTGAAAGTTGCTCTGGAATGTCAGACAGTCTGCGGAACAAGATCGTGTAGTCAACCTTGGTGAGAACCATCAGCTGCAGCAACTCGTTCACCAGCGCGGCGTCATCGCTGATCAGGCCCAGTTTCCTGGCCCACATGGTCTCGATCTCCCGGTTCATCGCCTCGGCGAAGCCTTCCCGGATCTGATCCAGCCTCGCCAGTGCCGACCTGTTACCTGCGAGCAGCGGTCGGATGGCTGCCCAGAACATCTGATAGTTGGCTTCGGCCGCAAGCGGTTGGTTGAAGAAGGAGAAATGCTCACCGCCACCGGTCCAGGGCTGAAACTTGGGATCGAACAGTTCACAGAATCCGAAGGGGCCGTAGTCGAGGGTGAAGCCACCCGCGGCGCAGTTGTCACTGTTGAAATTACCTTGGCAGTAGCCAACACGCATCCAGTTGGCCACCAGGGCTGTGAGCCGATTGCGAAACACTCCAGCCAGCTCAACCACTTGATCGCTGAAGGGAAGACTCGGATCA
>CALPMR020000186.1 GCA_943324725.2 Bordetella parapertussis
CAGGATCCACCGGCCTGGGTGGAGGTGCGCGGCGAGGCCCTGATCCCCGATGCCACCTTCGCCGCCATCAACGCCGAGCGGCAGGCCCGCGGCGAGGCCCTGTTCGCCAACCCCCGCAACGCCTGCGCCGGCACCCTGCGCCAGCTCGATCCGAAGGTGGTGGCCAGCCGGCGGCTCGACTTCTTTGCCTACACCCTGCATCTGCCCGAGGGCTGGACGGCCGCGGGCGGAGAGCCCGCCGCCCCGAGCAGCCAGTGGCAGGCCTTGCAATGGCTGGCGGCGGTGGGCTTCCGCGTCAACCCGAATGCGGCCCTCTGCCCCGAGCTGGCGGCGGTGGAGGCCTTTTTTGCCGACTGGCAGGAGCGGCGCCGGGGCCTCGACTACGCCACCGACGGCGTGGTGGTGAAACTCGACGACCTGCGCCTGCAGGACGAGGCCGGCTTCACCCAGAAGGCGCCCCGCTGGGCGATCGCGCTCAAGTACGCCGCCGAGGAGGCCCCCAGCCGCCTGCTGCGCCTGGTGATGCAGGTGGGCCGCACGGGGGTGGTGACGCCGGTGGCGGAGTTCGAGCCGGTGCCCCTGGCCGGCACGATGGTCGGCCGCGCAACCCTGCACAACGCCGATCGCCTGGCCGAACTGGATCTGCATGGCGGCGACACGATTGTGGTGCGCAAGGCCGGCGAGATCATTCCCGAGGTGGTGCGGGTGCTGGCGGAGCTGAGGCCGGCCGGGGCCGCACCGCTGCAGCTGCCCGATGGCTGCCCGGAGTGTGGCTCCAGCCTGGTGCGCGAGGCCGGCGAAGCGGCGACCCGCTGCGTCAACAGCAGCTGCCCGGCGATCCTGCGGGGCTCCCTGCGCCACTGGGTCAGCAAGGGGGCCCTGGATGTCGATGGGCTCGGCAGCAAGTTGATCGGGCTGCTGGTGGATCGGGGCCTGGTGCGCCGCATCCCTGATCTCTACCGGCTGGATGGGGCCCTGCTGGCCAGCCTCGATCGCCTGGGGGACAAATCCGCCGCCAATCTGGTGGCCGCCCTGGAGCTCTCCCGCCGCCAGAGCTGGCAGCGCCAGCTGTTCGGCCTCGGCATCCACCACGTCGGCGAGGTGAACGCCAAGGCGCTGGCCAAAGCCTTCCCCAGCGCCGCCCTGCTGGCCAGCGCCGCCATCGAGTCGCCGGAGCTGATCACGGCGATCCACGGCATCGGCGCCGAAATCGCCCAGAGCCTGCAGCAGTGGTTCGCCACCACAGCCAACCAGGAGCTGCTCCAGGAACTGGAGACGCTCGGCTTCAGCCTGGCCAGTGATCCCCTGGACCCGGCCGCCAGCGGCGAGCCGCTGGCGAACCATCTGGCCGGCCAGACCTTCGTGCTCACCGGCACCCTGCCCTCCCTGAGCCGCTCCCAGGCCCAGGCCCTGATCGAAGCGGCCGGCGGCAAGGTGAGCGGCTCGGTCAGCAAGAAGACCAGCTATGTGGTGGCTGGCGAAGAAGCTGGCAGCAAGCTCACCAAAGCGGCAAGCCTGGGGGTGGCTGTCCTGGATGAAGCCGGCCTGCGCCAGCTGCTGGCGGCGGACTGATCCGGAGCGACGGCCTGCTCGGCGGCAACCGCCAGAACCCACGCCTCGCTTCTTCCTAGGCTGCTTGCCATGGCCGAGCCCGCCGCCCACCGCTGGATCAAAACCGAATGCGGCCGGGCCCAGTACGCCGAACTGGCCGCCCGGCAAGGGCCCCTGGCCCGTCTGCGGCTGGCCTGGTTCGTGCTGATCGCGGCACTGCGGGACTGGCGGCTGCCGGCAGGGGATCGCGAAGCGCCCAAGTGAGCGCTGCTGACAGGAACGCCGCGCAAGCCCCGGGGTTGGCGCTGCGGAGCAACCAGGCCGGCGTGAACAGCATCAGCAGAGGCGTGCTCAGGCTGACGGAACCGCAGGACCCTGGTGGGGCCTGAAGGCACCGTTCGCCCTCAGCCCTCGGTTTCCGTCTGAGCCAGCGCCCGCTGCGCCGCCCGCCCCACCAGCCACACCGTGGCCACGGTGGCCGCCAGGCCCAGCAGGCGCAGGGCCCAGGTCCCTGGATCGGCTGCCCCGCTGAGCACGTCCTGAAAGCGGGCCACATCGCCCGCCAGGGCGCCCAGGCCGCAGAACAGCACCGTGCCGGGCAGGATGCCCAGCAGGCCGATCGAGTAATCGCGCAGGCTCACCTCACTGAGGCCGTAGGCGAGGTTGAGCAGGCTGAAGGGGAAGGCCGGTGACAGGCGGGTGAGCAGCACCAGGCGCAGGCCCTCACGGCTGACCGCCTGTTCCACCTGCTGCAGCCTCGGCGTCGCCGCCAGGCGCCGGCGGGCCCAGTCGCGCAGCCAGCCTCGCCCCAGCAGAAACACCACCTCGGCGCCGAGGCTGGCCCCGACGAACACGATCACGCTGCCCCACCAGGTGCCATAGAGGGCGCCGGCCAGCATCGAGGCCCAGATCCCCGGCAGCAGCAGGGTGACCCAGAGGGCATAGAGCGGCACGAACACCAGGCCCCCGAGCGGGGTGCGCAGGGCCGGCAACAGCTGATCCAGCAGGGCGGATCCATCCATCAATGAACCGTAGCGATAGGCAGGGCAGGCCCGGCGCCCTATAACCAGCCAAGGCGAGGAGCCATCGAGCGATGACCATGCCCAAACCCAGCGATCGCAAAGGCGGCACCGGACCCTGGCCGCTGATCGCCGGCCTGCTGGCCCTGGTGCTGCTGGCCGGCCTGGGAACACGCCTGTGGCAGCACCGCCAGCAGAAGCAGCTGGCGGTGCAGAAGGCCGTGCCGCTGCTACCGCGCCAGGTGTCCGCCCTGGGCCGGATCGAGCCGCTCGATGGCATCAGCAAGGTGTCGGTGCCCAGTTCGCTCAGCAACGACCGGGTGCGGGAGATCCTGGTCAAGGACGGTGAGGAGGTGGTCAAGGGCCAGCCCCTGGCGGTGCTCGAAAGCCTCGACACGCTCGAGGGCAGCGTGCGCAAATCCGAGGCGGCGATCCGGGTGGCCCAGAGCAAGCTGGCCGCCCAGGACAGCGTCATCGCCCGCTACAAGGCCGACCTGGGCCAGGCCAGCGCCGAGGCGCGGCGGGCTGAGCAGCTGTTCGCCGCCGGGGCCACCAGCGCCAACCGGGTCGAGAAACTGCAGGCTGATGAGAGCAGCGCCAAAGCCCAGCTGGCCGAGGCGATCACCACCAAGAGCACCCTGACCGAAGAGCTGCGCGAAAGCCGGGCCTCCCTCGACAAGGACAAGGCCGAACGGGCCAAGGCCACGGTGCTGGCCCCCTTCTCCGGCACGGTGTTCAAGGTGCACGCCCATCCCGGCGACAAGGTCGGCGAAGACGGCCTGCTGGAGATGGGCGACAGCAGCCGCATGGGCGTGATCGCCGAGGTGTATCAGAGCGATCGGCCGATGATCACCCTGGGCCAGAAGGTCACCATCAGCGCTGATGGCTTCAAGGGCCGTCAGGTGCACGGCCAGGTGGTGGAGATCGCCCGCGAAGTCAGCCGCCAGACCGTGTTCAGCGGCCAGGCCGGCGAGAACCTCGACCGGCGCGTGCTGGAGGTGAAGATCGGCCTGCCGCAGGAAGCCCTGTCGATCGCCAGCCACCTGAACTACCTGCAGGTGAATGTGGTGTTTTCGCCGTTGAATGCGGCCCAGCAGGCCAGCAAGCAGGCCGCCCTGGACGCCTCTGAGGGCGGTGACGGCCGATGAAGCCGCTCACCGTCCTGCGCCGCACGCCCCTGGCCTGGCGGCAGACGAGCCATCGGCCGATGCGCCTGCTCGCCGCCATCGCCGGTGTGAGCTTCGCCAACGTGCTGGTGTTCTTCCAGCTGGGGCTGGCCAGCGGCCTGTATGCCAGCCAGAAGCGGCCGCTGCAACGGCTCAATGGCGAGCTGGTGATGGTGAGCCGCCGCTACACCAACCTGGGCGAACCGCTCAACCTGCCCCGCAGCCGCCTGATCCAGGCCCTGGGGGTGCAGGGGGTGAAGGCGGTGACGCCGCTGTACATCGGCAAGACCGACTGGCTCAACCGCGACAGTCGCGAGAAAAAGCAGGCGCTGATTTTTGGCCTGGCGCCGGAGAATCCAGCCCTGCGCATCCCCGAACTGGAGGTCGATCGCAGCAAGTTGCTGCGGCCCGATGGCCTGTTCTTCGACATCCTCTCCAAGCAGGCGGCCGGCCCGGTGGGCCAGGTGGTGACCAGAGACGGCTACTACGACACCGAACTGCGCGGCAAGCGGGCGGTGGTGAACGGCCTGTTCACGATGGGCCTCACCTTCGCCGCCGACATCAACCTGCTGACCTCGGCCAGCAACTTCAAGACCTGGTTCCCCGATCAGAGCAGCGACGACATCCAGCTCGGTGTCATCCAACTGGAAGCGGGCGTCAGTGCCCAACAGGTGCAATCCACCCTGGAGAGCTTTCTCGATCCCTCGGTGAAAGTGCTCACGCTCAAGCAACTGGAAGAGGTGGAGGTGGATCACTGGCGCAACAACACCTCCTTCGGACTGATCTTCAATCTGGGGGTGCTGGTGGGCCTGGTGGTGGGCGCGATCATCGTCTATCAGATTCTCTATTCCGATGTCAGTGATCACCTGCCGGAGTACGCCACGATGAAGGCGATGGGCTACAGCGATGGCTTCGTGGTCGGCATCATCGTGCAGGAATCGGTGCTGCTGGCTGCCCTGGCCTTTGCTCCCAGCCTGCTGCTGTCGATGGGGCTTTATACCTTGCTGGCCCGCTCCACCTCGCTGCTGATCGCCATGACCCTCCAGCGGGCCCTGGCCGTGTTCGCCCTCACCCTGGTGATGTCAGCCGGTTCGGGCTGGCTGGCCACCGGCAAGCTGCGGCGGCTCGATCCCGCCGACATCTTCTGATGGCGCCCCTGACGCCTGCCGCCGGGCCGCCAGAAGGCGGCAACGCTGACAACCTCGCCGGCCGCGACGCCAATCGCGAGCTGCGCATCGAGGTGCAGCATCTCGACCACTGGTTCGGCGCCGGCGAGACGGCCAAGCAGGTGCTCTGTGACATCAACCTGACCGTGCAGGCCGGCGAGATCGTGATCCTCACCGGCCCCTCCGGCTCCGGCAAGACCACCCTGCTGACGATGCTCGGCGGCCTGCGGGCGGCCCAGAGCGGCAGCCTCAAGGTGCTCGGCGAGGAGCTGCTCGATGCCGACAACATCTGCCTCACCCGGCTGCGGCGCCAGGCGGGCTTCATCTTCCAGGCCCACAATCTGCTGCCTTATCTCACCGCCCTGGAGAACGTGCGCTTCGGCCTCGAGGTCACGCCCGCCTGGCTGGAGCGGGGCCGGGCGGCGATGGATGACTGCGCCGCCGCCATGCTCGGCCAGGTGGGGCTGGCGGAACGGCTGGACTACTACCCCGAGAAGCTCTCCGGCGGCCAGAAGCAGCGGGTGGCGATCGCCCGGGCCCTGGCCCCCAGCCCCAGATTGCTGCTCGCCGATGAACCCACCGCCGCCCTCGACAAGAGCTCCGGCCGCGACGTCGTCGCCCTGTTCCGACAACTGGCGAACGACAGCGGCGCCGCGATCGTGATGGTCACCCACGACAACAAGATCCTCGACATCGCCGATCGGATCATCAACCTCGAAGCCGGCCAGCTGGTCGACAACTGAAGTAGTCGCCATGACCAAGGCAGGCCTGAAGGCGCAACAGGGGAAGCAAAGCAGGGGACGCAGCAAGGCCCATTTCCTGACCCCGGGCACCGCCGTGTTCATCGGCGAGCGCAAACGCAGCCAGGCCGAGATCCACCTGTTCGTCTATGACGCCGACGCGATCCGGGAAGCGCGATCCGTCAGCCAGCAGGAATGGCAGCAGGCGCTCGCTGGCCCCGGCGTGGTCTGGATCAACGTCAGCGGCGTCCACGATGTCGAGCTGATCGAACGGCTGGGCCAGGATTTCGGCCTGCATGCGCTGAGCACCGAAGACATCGTCAACACCGCCCAGCGGCCCAAATGGGAGGAGTTCCCCGACTACGGCTTCATCGCCCTGAAGATGATCGACTGCCCCGCTGGCGAGGCGCAGGTGAAGGTGGAGCACGTCAGCCTGATCCTGGGGCGCAA
>CALPMR020000187.1 GCA_943324725.2 Bordetella parapertussis
CTGGATCGGGGCCTGAGCTGCTCGGTACCGGTGCTGCTGGCTTGCCTCACGGCCCTGTTGGGCGACACGGTGCTGTTCGGTGCCCAGGGCTTCGGCGGCTATGTCGGCGGCCAGCTGCTGCTGGGCATCGCCATGGGGCTCTACTGGCCGGCGATCGAGCTGGCGGTGCCCCTGGGCTGTGCGCCGATTCCTTCGGCCCGGGGCTTTGCGCTGGTGCGCAGTGCCGATGCGCTCGGCATCGTCAGCGGCGCCCTGATCGGTGCCCTGCTGGCCGCCCAGGGGCGACTGCGCGGCATCTACCTGCTGGACATCACCTGCCTGCTCACGGTGATCGTCCTGCTGTGGCGCCGGCCCCTGCCCCAGACCCAGCGCAAACGCCAGCTGGAAGGGCCCAGCAGCCTGGGCGCCTGGCTGCCGCCGCTGCTGCCGATCCTGGCCGTCACCGTGCTGGCCACCGCCTTGCCGGCCCTGATGCAGAGCGCCCTGCCCCTCGATCTGGTGCGGGGCGGCCTGCAGCGCAGCCCCCTGCCGGAAAGCCTCGGGGCCCTGACCATCGGGCTGCAGCTGGGTGTGCTGATGCTGATCCAGTGGCCGGTGGGCCAGGCCCTGGCGAAGCGTCCGGTGCAGGCAGGACTGCAGCTCAGCCTGGCCAGCTTCGCCGTCGGCTGCAGCCTGCTGGCCGCCTCGGCCTTCAGTTCCCACGGCATGGTGCTGATGCTGCTGGCCCAGCTGCCCCTGGCCCTGGGCGAAGCCGCCTTTCTGCCCACCGCCACCGAGGCCGTGGTGGAGCTGAGTCCCCGCCGCCATCAGGGGCTGGCCATGGCCCTGTTCTCCCAGTGCTTCGCGATCAGCGCCTTCGCGGCGCCGCTGCTGGCGGGCCAGCTGCTGGATCTGCAGCGCCACGGTGTCGGGCTCTGGCTGGGCATGGCCGCCCTGTGTCTGGCCGGCCTGCCGCTGGTGGGCCAGGTGGAGCGCTTCCAACGCCGCAACCTGCTGCAGGTGCTCAGCCGCGGCGGCAGCGATCTGGAGGGGGAGGGCGGCCGCCAGATCCTCTACCGCTTCGACAGCAAGCCGGCGGCCAGCGGCGACAGGGCCAGCGGCGATGGAGCCAATGACGATGGAGCCATTGACGACAGGCCACCCAGCAACCCTGAGGGCAGCGACAGCCTGGGCGGCGACAAAGAGGGCAGCGAGCGGAATCGAGCGGCCCGCTGGCCCTGATCCGGGCGGTGGCCGAACCCGCTCGGATCGGCCGCAGCCGGCAAAGCAGCCACCACGCCGCCACGGCGCGACAAGATCAGACCGTTCGCAGCTGGCTCGCACCGAACCGGCGCCTGGCAGCAGCCCCTCGCTGCTGCCACTCTCTGAACGATCGGCCTCGGCCCGTGTCCTGGCCCGCGCAGCGGCCGGTCCTCAAAGATTCTGCTGGCTCCTCCAGCCTGACTTCACGCCACGCGCCGATTCACATCCAAGCGCCTGGTTGAACCCCAACGCTGAATCCCTGTCCTCCGGCAATCGGCCTCGGCAGATGTCCTGGCTGCCGATGATCCCAGGGCGGACGGAACGTCCAGGGACTTGCAGACCGGCTTGGCGCCAAGCGCGGGCGGCGCCAAGCCGGCCAACCTCAGGATTGAGCCCAAGGCTGGGCCCAGCATCCAGCCATCAACGAACCCTTCAGCCCGGCTCGGAGTCCCTGGTCGGCCTGGCTTTCAGCCAGGCTCTGAATCCTCGGTCGGCCTGGCTTTCAGCCAGGCTCTGAATCCTCGGTCGGCCTGGCTTTCAGCCAGGCCTCGTGAGGCAGGGGTTCGGTGCCGTACTCCCAGTCGTCGTAGTCGGGGTCGTTGCGGATCTGCTGATGCAGCTCCTTCTGCACGTCGAAGTTGTGGGGGTGGGCAGCACCGGTTTCAGGCTCCACCGGGGCGGCGTCGGACGGGGGGAGGGTGTCAGCGGGGTCCATGGGCCAAAGCGATCAGATCCCCATTCTCCCTGGGCGTCGAACGCCATCGGGTGAATCAGGCCACCGGACACCCCGATCCGACGAAACCACCGCAGCTGGCGGCGCTGCGCGGGCTCCGCCATGGCCATGACGCCCCTGACGACCCTGCAGCAGGCAGCAAGCCAGTGCTTCGCGAACCCCAGAGCCGACCGTTGCGACGGGGTCTGGGACCTGTCGGCCCAGCGGAAGCAACAGGCGGACAAGAACGAGCAGCTTGGCTGCTACTCGTCCCTGCTGGCCCTGGAGGCGATGGTGTCCATGGCAAGGCTGGGGTCCCAGGATCACGCGCAGCAGACCAAGGCCTTGCAGACAACCTCACGGGAATGCCCCTGAACAAGCTGTCACCCCATTCGGGATCGCAGTCGCTCCAGGGTGTCGAAGGCCCTGGTGCTGGCGTTGATGACGTTGATGACGTTGACCGGCCTTTCACCCCGGCAGGAGCTGATGGCGGAAACGGAAAGCAGGCCGGCAGCCTGCCAGCTCCGATCGGCCGCTCCTGCGAAGCAAGTCTTTGGCCAGGCCCCGGTCAACGGACTGAGCGATCCGATCGCCGAACAGGCCTGAGCCGGGGACGGGCGCATCGGCCGGGGACGATCGCCTGAATCAACGGGCTTAACCCTGGCCCCAGCGAGGCTTGCTTCAGACGCTGAACAGAAACTCGATCACAACTAGTGTTTGCACCCTGCCTCAGCTGTCCACGATGGGACCCGTCAAGGAAAGCCAGGCCACTTGAGCCGGAAAGGCCTGACGCGCTCTAGAGAGAGAAACCGATGAGAAAGCAGGCGCCGAAAGAGCTTACCTGGCCCACCCAATGGCCACAACCAGTCATGCAACGAAAAGCCACAAATGCGCTTGACATGCGCAATGTGCTTGGCCAAGGACTATGCTAATTTTGGTTAATTTCTAGATACATGTCTGTCAAATTTGCGCCCTCAAAGCATAAATCAAAGACGTCGATTAACCTCAAAGAGAGTGATCTAGAATATTTGCGCAATAGTCTGGACCACCAGCTCGACTTTAAACTTTATAAAAATCCTGCAGCTCCGGCAATCGCCCCCAATTCCATTCGGGGCATGAGCGAGCTTCCGAGAACCGTCGCCAATCACATTGCAAGTGTTGTCGCTGGATACAGGCCAGATGCTTCGATATTGGCTGGAGCAACCACCATAGTCTATGCTCCCTTCACTTCCAATTATTTAAATTCAACAGCTGCTTCTTGGGAGCTTCAAGGGATCAAGCTCAATCCCTATGGAAGGCGGGGCAAACAAGCCAGCTACATCATCGCAGGAACCACAGGCAGTGCCATCTCAGCCGGTGGTACTGGAGCGGTGTACGTGGGTGCCATTGACGGCAAAAGCACAAGCTCGGGTAGCGGCAGTGGTCAATGGATCAATTTCAATGTTCCCTTTGCCGATGCCACTGGTACATCTGTATACGGACCAGATATTCTCTCTCCAGGCAATGGTCCTGGAGGAACTGGGAAAGTAGCCTTGGTAGGCACCTGGACCAAAAGCAGCTCCAGCAACCTTTTTGGTTTTTACTACAAAGGAAGTCTCGATCGTCTTAAAACTGCCCCCACTGACACCGCAGGATTCAAATCATTCCAAGCCACTACCACCGTCGGCAATAATGCACTCGCAAACTACACATATTTACATAGCATAGACGGGGGATATGCCGTGGGCAACTTCTCAACAAAGGCTGGATTTGTTAATTATACCCTCAACTCAGGCCCAGACAGCGGATCTTACGTCTACGATCCAAGTAGAAATTCGCAAATCAATGCCGTCTACAAAGACGGATACAAATATCACTCACTCTTCGGAATCTGGCAAAACAATAACAAAATCTATACAGTTTCCGGCGGAGCAAGTGATGATGGCCTGCTCGGGATTGTCAAGAATCTCCCAAGCCCCGGTCAGGGGATGCCGCAAGATGCCGTACTCGGGAAGGGAATGCTTGCCGACATAGACCCAGTGACAGGAAATGTCAGCAACGAAAAATTATACAACTACCAGAACGATCCAAGCAGTGATATACTCACCCATTTTCAGGGAATTTATTATGCCGGCAATGGGGTATATGAAGTCCCCTTTGACACTATCACCTCGACAGGCAAGCCAAACGTGGGCATAGCCTATATCAAGCGCCAAGAGAATGGAACATTTTCAGACAAGGCCCTTTGGCAGACTTTCACAGCGCCGACTTCCGGAGGGCTTTTAAGCAATGATTCCGTGGCGGGTTCAGGTAGCGTAGGAGCATTTTCGAATGGCTCATTCACATCTTTTGCCTCGATCAGCGAGACCAATGCATACTTGGTTGCGGCCCAGTTTCTGCACTAGAGCAAGGACATCCTCAATACTGGATGCACGTTTGTTCAGGGCTCCTCAGGGCTTTCTGATTGGGATCGCTGAGGGGTGAAAACGCCTCCGCCATCTCATTGCTGAAGAACCACGCCTAGAAGCGCCGTTGGCAGTCTTGGCGGCCTGCAAACCTAATCAGCTCAGCCCGGACAGAAAAGGTGAGGCAAGAGGCTCAGAGCAGCTCGCCCTGAACCCCTTTCACCCTCTGGAGACCCGAAGAGGTTCAAACCCAATGCTCACCAAAGGAACGTGTTCACTTGGGCAAGGGGAGAGAGCTGGGGAAAGGGGCAACAACAACAACAAGTTCAAAGGAAAGTCTGGCGCGAACCGTTGACGGAGTGACACCAGCTGACATCACCTATCCGACAGCTCTAAAGTGATTGAATGAGACGAGAGATTCGGCCAAAGCAATCATTTCACGGGATAATCCAATAAAAAAACCTCCCCGAAAGAGGAGGTTGGAAAGCGAAGCAGGAAAACTCAATCAGCGGCTTTTTTTAATCCGGGTACGCAGGCGGCGGGAGAAACCGAAGGCCATGCCTGCGCCGAAGATCGGTAGGGGGCCGGGTACGCTGGTTGCGCGAATCGTACCAACTGGCAGGGTGGAATCCTGAGGTTTTGCCAACATATAACTGTTGCCGAGCTTATCTTGTAGCACCTGGGCGTCGTTATTGGCGATGTTGTCAAATTCTTGCGTCAGCTCTAATACTTGATATATCCAGCCTGTTGGCAGATCCAGCCTGGGGACCATATAAGACATGTCCTGGAGATCCGCATATGTCAGGGACGTATCTATGAACTGTGCATAAGATTGCATGACATAATTATTTCCAACTGGGTCTATTAGTTGAAAGATCAGAGTGTTGGCATCATAAATCCAGGTCGTAGTCCTGCCTACTAGCCCCGGGCTATAAATGCCCTGGCTTGGGGATGTATTGAATCCCCCGAAACCAGCCGTAACGCCACCTGAAATGAGATAAAGACTTGTATCAGGAGTAGACTGGATTGCATTATCATAAACCCAGGCGCGTGGGTAGTTTACTGTTACGCTAGTAGCTCCATTAGGCAATACAGTCGTATTTCCGGCTGGATATTGAGTATTATAGTCATTGACAATATCAGCGGGGACCAGGGTCTGCCCATTGCAAGGATTCCAGCCTGTCGTATTGAAAATCGGTCGATCAGTGGCGGTCGGCTGGGTTGGGATATTTACAAGATACTCACAGTACTGATAGTCCCGAAATTCGGTAGGCAAAGAATAGGTGGGGGCGGCAATCGCAGAAGAAGCCGACAAAAGAGATGCTACAGACAACGCTAAATATCTTGCCCGGGAAACAAAATTGAACTTTTTCATTAAATTTTAATATTACGCGGACAACCTACCATTCCCAGGAAGGGGGGAGGTCACTTTTTAAGAAAAAATTTACAATATCCACTGATATCAACAGCCTCTTCTCATTAGTCACATAGAGTATTTACACCAGGTCTGCGCCCTCCTCCTCCTCCCCCCACGCGCAGCAGCCACTGATTCTGCATGCCGAAAACGGCAACGCCGTAGCCGCAGGCTTCCGCAAAGCGATTGCGGGCGGTGACACTCGAGAGTCGGCTGGAGGGACTGGGCGTGATCCGATCCTTCTCCAGGCCGAGGGTGAGCAACGAC
>CALPMR020000188.1 GCA_943324725.2 Bordetella parapertussis
AGCGGCCCCAGCGCCACGCTGCCCGCCCATCTGCAACTGCGCCCCTTGAACCGGCGCAACGCCTCCCTGCTCTGGCATCTGGAGCAGGCCACCTGCCCCGCCCAGCTGCGCCAGCTGCTCGATCGCCGCATCGAAGATCTGCTGGATCAGAGCGGCAGCAAGGGTTTGCTGCTGGTCGACACCAACCGCAACGAGGCGGTGGCCGGGGTGCGCTGGCTGGCGGATCAACCCGGTGGCGGTCAACGGGTGGAGTTCACGCTCCATCCGGCCTGGCTGCAGTTGCTGGGTCCGGCTGGAGAGCTGTTGCTGCGGCGTTACGCCCCGCCCGGATCCAGCCTCTGGCTGGTCAGTGATGGGGCGGACAGCGCCCGCCACGACTGGCTGCAGCGGCTTGGTGCCGAACCCCAGGGGGAACAGGTGCTGATGGCCCGCAGCGTCTGGCGTCGCCATGGCCCCCAGCCCGCTGAACGAGCAGCCCGCCGCATCGAAGCTGTGCTCGAACAGTTCCAGCCCCGCCGCCGGCCTCTCCCCACCCCTGTGGGCCCCCTCGGCAGCGGCCCAGCCCAACCCTGAAGATGACCACCGGGGTTGATGGATCGCCGCCGGCTTCTCCGCCTCCCTCCTCAGCTCGGCTGATGGGCCCATGTTCAGCCCTGGCGCTGGATGTAGGCCAGCGTCGTATCGGCCTGGCCGGCTGCGACGCCCTCGGACTCACGGTCACAGCGCTGCCGGCCCTGCTGCGCGGTCCCTTTGATCGGGATCTGCATCAGCTGCTGACTCTGGTGAAGCAGCGGCAGGTGCGGGCCCTGGTGGTCGGCCTGCCCCTGGATGCCGACCAGCAACTCACCCGGCAAGCGCTCCACTGCCGCCGCTACGGGCTGCGCCTGGGCCGGGCCCTGGCGGCGGCCGGCCTGATTCTGCCGTTGGCCTGGGTGAATGAGCACAGCAGCAGCTGGGCCGCCGGCGAGCGCTTCGGCCTGCATGGCGATCGCAGTGGACGGCTCGACAGTGCCGCCGCCATGGTTCTGCTGGAACAATGGCTCCAGGAAGGCCCGGCGGCGGAACCGGTCGCAGCGGCGACCATCGAATCCCGACAGCGGCACCGCCTTGATCCATCCTGAGACGAGACGCATCTGCCCCATGACTGCCGACTCCCCTGCCATGCAGGCCTCTCGAGATGTGCCCACCCTGGTGGTCCGCGACAGCAACGGCCGCCAACTGCTCTGCTTCCTCGAAGAGCTGGTCCCCCTCGATGGCCATGACTACGCCTTGCTGACGCCGGTGGACACCCCGGTCTGTCTGGTGCGTCTTGCCCAGGATGACGACGACGAAGACGAACCCATCGAGGAACTCGAAGGCGCCGAAGAGATCCTTTCGATTGCCGATGTGATCCTGCAGGAAGAGGATCTGACCCTGGTGCGGTCGGCGGTGACCCTGACCGTCAGCGGCGAGGTCGACGAGCCGGATCCAGACGAGATCGATCCCGAGGCCTTCGAGGGGGACGATGACGAGGCGGAGGACAGCGATCTCTACGAAATGCTGTGCCGCCCCTTCTGGGTCGGTGAAGAGCAATATGCCCTCTTCATTCCTCTCGATCCCTTTTTCGTCGTGGCCCGCCTCAACGGCAGTGAAGCGATCCTGGTTGAGGGCGAGGAGTTTGAGCGGGTGCAGGGGCGGATCGAGGCTGAACTCGATGCCCGGGAGCAAGGCGACTGATGCTGCGGCAGCTGCTCACCCCTGACTGGCTGGCGACCACCACCCTGGCCCAGTTGCCCCTCGAGCAGCTGCTCGATCACGGCATCCGCGCCCTGGTGCTGGACGTCGACCGCACCCTGCTGCCGCGGCGCCACACCTCCATCCCGCCCTCAGCTGAGCAGTGGTTGCGCCATGCCTTGCTGCAGCTGCCGATTCATCTGCTCAGTAACAATCCCTCCCGCCATCGAATCGGCAGCGTCGCCGATCAGCTGGGACTGGCTTACACCACCTCAGCCGGCAAGCCGCGCCGTGCCGCCCTGCGACGGGTGCTCAACGAGCTTGGTCTGCCGCCATCCCAGGTGGCCCTGGTGGGTGATCGCATCTTCACCGACGTGATCGCCGGCAATCGCCTCGGCCTCTACACGGTGCTGGTGAAGCCGATCGATCCGGACGGCCAGCCCTGTCCGCATGACCGGCTGCAGAATCTCGAACTGCGCCTGGCCCGCTGGATGGGCAGCGGAACGCACTGATGGCTGACACCCCCCCTGCGCTGCGCCGTGTGTTCAAGGTGGGCACCAGCCTGCTGCGAGGCGATGCCAATCGCAGCACCGCCGCGGTGATCGCCGACATGGCCGCCAGCCTGAGCCGCCAGCAGCGCCGCGGCGAACACATCGCCCTCGTCACCAGCGGTGCCGTCGGCCTGGGCTGTGAGCTGCTGAAGCTCGAGAAACGCCCAACGGAACTGGCGGCCCTGCAGGCCGCTGCCGCCGTGGGCCAGGGGCGGCTGATGGGCCTCTACCAGGACGCTTTCGCGATCCGCGGACTCGCCGTCGCCCAGGTGCTGCTCACCCGCGGCGATCTCGCCTCCCGCCGCCGCTACCAGCGGGCCTGCCGCACCCTGGAGCAGTTGCTGCAGTGGGGGGTGGTGCCGATCATCAACGAAAACGACACCCTCGCCACCGACGAACTGCGCTTCGGCGACAACGACACCCTCTCGGCCCTGGTGGCGGTGGCGATCGGCGCCGACGAGCTGGTGCTGCTCACCGATGTCGACAGCCTCTACTCCGGCGATCCCCGCACCGATGCCGAAGCTGCACCGATCAGCGAGGTGCGCGATCTGGCCGAACTGGAACGGCTGCGCAGCGTCGCCACGGGCGGTGGCCAGTGGGGCACCGGCGGCATGACCACCAAGCTCACCGCCGCCCGGATCGCCACCTCCAGCGGCATCCGCGTGCGCCTCGCCGATGGTCGTGATCCCGCCGTGTTGGAGGCGTTACTCGCCGGCGAGACGGTGGGAACCGTGTTTCAGCCGAGCCCCACGCCCCTCACCGACCGCAAGGGCTGGCTGGCCCATGCGCTGCTGCCCAAGGGCAGCGTGCACATCGATCAGGGTGCCGAACGGGCCCTGGTGGAGCGGGGTGCCTCCTTGCTGGCGGTGGGAATCCAGACCGTCGAGGGCCACTTCGAGCGCGGCGAAGCGGTACGGGTGATGGCCAGCGACGGCCGCGAGCTGGCCCGTGGGCTGAGCAGCTTCAACAGTGAAGAGCTGGGCCAGATCGTCGGCCTCGGCACGGACGAGGTGCGCCGCCGGCTTGGGGCCGTGGGTGATGCCGTGATCCATCGTGACCAGCTGGTGCTGATCGCCAACGGCTGAGCGCAGGCCCTACGATCCGCGCCGATCTGGACACCGGGGAATGCGTTTCAGCAGCCTGCTCAGCCTCCTCAGCGAGGTGGGTGACGCCACCCCCAGTCACCTGGGCGATGACCCGGAATTGAGCGGCGCCCAGGCCCTGGATGGGGCCGGTCCCTCCCAGCTCAGCTTTCTGGAGGAAGGCCATGCCCTGGCTGCCGCCCTGGCCGCCAGCGCTGCCGCCGCTGTGTTGCTTCCGGCCCGGGGCGCTGACGCTGCAGCGCTGCAGCAGCAGGCCACGGAGCGGAATCTCGCCTGGGTGGCGCTGAACAATCCGCGCCTCGGTTTCGCTGAAGCCCTGGAAGCTCTCTATCCAAGGCCGCGGCCTGAGCCGGGGGTTCACCCCACGGCAGTCGTCCATGCCACGGCCAGCCTCGGCCACAACGTCCACCTGGGGCCCCAGGTGGTGGTGGGGGCCGGCAGCCGCGTCGGTGACGGCTGCGTCCTGCATCCGTCGGTGGTGCTCTACGACGACGTGATCCTGGAACCGGACTGCGAACTCCACGCCCAGGCGGTGTTGCACCCCGGCAGCCGCCTCGGCCGCCACTGCGTCGTCCATTCCGGCGCCGTGATCGGCTCGGAGGGCTTCGGTTTCGTGCCGACCGCCGCCGGCTGGCGCAAGATGCCCCAGACCGGGCTGGTGGTGCTCGAGGAGGGCGTCGAGGTGGGCTGCGGCAGCACCATCGATCGCCCCTCGGTGGGCGAAACCCGCATCGGTGCCGGCACCAAGATCGACAATCTCGTCCATATCGGCCATGGCGTCGTCACCGGCCGGGGCTGTGCTCTGGCGGCCCAGGTGGGCATCGCCGGCGGCGCCCGCCTCGGCCACGGTGTGATCCTGGCCGGCCAGGTGGGGGTGGCGAATCGGGCCGTGATCGGCGATCGCGCCATCGCCTCCTCGAAATCAGGCATCCACGGCGAAGTGGCCGCCGGTGAGGTGGTCAGCGGCTATCCGGCCATCCCCAATCGCCTCTGGCTGCGCTGCTCCGCCGTGTTCAACAAGTTGCCGGAGATGGCCCGCACCCTGCGGCAGCTGAAGGCGAGCGCCGATGGGGCGTCGCTGCCAGCCAGCAGCGAGGGCAGCGGTACGGCCCAGTAACCTCGCCCGTTGCGTCGACAGCTCCCTGATGACCAGCCACCGGATCACGCTCCTGCCGGGTGATGGCATCGGCCCGGAGATCACGGCGGTGGCCCGCCAGCTGCTGGATGCGGTGGCGGTTCGCCATGGCTTCAGCCTCAGCTACGACGAACGGCCGATCGGTGCAGCGGCGATCGACGCCCACGGCGTTCCCCTGCCCGAGAGCACCCTGGAGGCCTGCCGCCAGGCCGATGCGGTGCTGCTGGCCGCGATCGGCGATCCGCGCTGCGACAGCCTGCCGCGGGAATTGCGACCCGAAAGCGGCCTGCTGGCGCTGCGCTCCGGCCTGGGATTGTTCGCCAACCTGCGGCCCGTCAAGATCATTCCGGCCCTGATCGGCGCCAGCAGCCTGCGGCCGGAGGTGATCGAGGGGGTCGATCTGCTGGTGGTGCGCGAGCTCACCGGCGGCGTGTACTTCGGTACCCCCAAGGGGCGGGTGGAGGCCGATGGGGCCGTGCGGGCCTTCAACACCATGGCCTACTTCGACTGGGAGATCGATCGCATCGCCCGGGTGGGCTTCGACCTGGCCCGCAGCCGCAGCGGCAGG
Source organism: Bordetella parapertussis (assembly GCA_943324725.2). Lineage (GTDB taxonomy): Bacteria > Cyanobacteriota > Cyanobacteriia > PCC-6307 > Cyanobiaceae > Cyanobium. Next base: position 5,071 of record CALPMR020000188.1, read on the forward strand.
CTCTGCTCGGTGGACAAGGCCAACGTGCTCGATGTCAGCCAGCTCTGGCGCGATCGGGTTGAGGCCATCCACGCCGAGTTCCCGGCCGTGGAGCTCAGCCACATGTATGTGGACAACGCCGCCATGCAGCTGGTGCGTGCGCCCCGCCAGTTCGACGTGCTGCTGACCAGCAATCTGTTCGGCGACATTCTCAGCGATGAGGCCGCCATGCTCACCGGTTCGATCGGCATGTTGCCCTCAGCCTCCCTGGGCGACAGCGGGCCGGGGCTGTTCGAGCCTGTCCACGGCTCAGCTCCGGACATCGCCGGCCAGGACAGGGCCAATCCGATGGCGATGGTGCTGTCGGCGGCGATGCTGCTGCGGGTGGGCCTGCACCAGGACGGTGCTGCCGCCGATCTGGAGACGGCGGTGGACCGGGTGCTGGCCGCCGGCCTGCGCACCGGCGACCTGATGGGTGAGGGCTGCACTTTGCTGGGATGCCGGGCCATGGGCGAGGCGCTGCTGCAGGCCCTGCCGGCCTGAGCCCCCTGGGCGTCTCCCTCTGCACCCCGCCTGAGGCGCTCGGCGAGGTGGGGTCCGGCGATCTGCGAAACTCTGAATCCAATCTCCGCCCCCTGCGTCGATGTCGAAGCGTCATCCGGTCGTCTCCGTCACCGGTTCCTCCGGCGCAGGAACCAGCACCGTCAAGCGCGCCTTCGAGCAGATCTTCAAACGCGAGGGCATCACCCCTGCGGTTGTGGAGGGCGACAGCTACCACCGCTACGAACGCGGTCCGATGAAGGAGGCCATGGCCGCCGCCCTGGCCAAGGGGGAGAACTTCTCCCACTTCGGCCCGGAGGCCAACCTGTTCGACAAGCTCGGCGAAC
>CALPMR020000189.1 GCA_943324725.2 Bordetella parapertussis
CCCAGGCGACGGCGCTGGCGCTCATAGAAGCTTTTCATCAAGGGGCGGCGGCGCCCTTCAAACCAGGCCCGGCTCTCGGCGACGGATTCGAGAAAGGCGGGCGACGGCAGCACGGTGAGCGGCAGCGCCCGCTCCTGGCAGAACTGCTCCAGCTTGGCCTCAAAACTGCGATCGGCGATCTCGGCCACCTGCAGCTCCTGGTGGCCCGTCAGCGCGGTGGCCAGCCGCTGCCAGAAGGAGACGCCAGCCGAGGCCGACAACTCGAAGTAGTCCACCACCAGCCCGTGCGCCAGCAGGGCATCGCGGAAACTGCGCATCGCCACGAAGGTGTGGAGCAAGCGCAACTTGTGGTAGCGGTAGCTGGAGGCCACGGCGAGGTCTTCGATCATCAACACGCGATCGCTGGGCCGGAGCTGCAGCGGCGAGGGGGACCACCAGTCGCTGTGAAGTTGATCGCCGAGGATCAGGGTGAGGGCCATCAGGTCAGGACCATCGCTGGCGGTGGCTGTCGTCAGGGTCATAGAGGCGCCGCTGCCGCTCCAGATCGAAGCGCCTTGGCGTGCCGCCGAAGCTGCGCGGGTCGGAGCCGACGCCGGCCAGATAGGCCCAGTTGCCCGTGTTCAGGGCCGGCTGCGCATCGATCAACATCCACTCGAAGAAACGGGCTCCCCAGATCCAGGGCAGCTGCAGTTCGTTGACGAAGTGGGAGGCCAGCCACTGGCGGCCGCGATTGGAGAGGTAGCCGGTGGCCAGCAGCTCCCGCAACTGGGCATCGATCAACGGGTGGCCGCTGTCGGCCCGGGTCCAGCGGCGGAAACGGTCGCGGTCCGCCACCCAGCTGGGTGGCCGCCCCTGGATGCCGCCCGGTGCGTGGAAGGCGGCACCGTGCCGCTGCTCCGACCAGAGAAAGAACTCGCGCCAGAGCAGTTCCTGTTGGAACCACTCCGATCCTTCGTCGTTGCCATGGAGGGCCTGGTAGCGCAGCAGCTCCGCCCAGATCCGCCGCACGGACAGGGAGCCGATGCCCAGAAATGGGGAGAGCTTCGACGAGAACTCCGTCCCCACCAGGCCATTGCGGCTGGCCTTGTAGTGACGCAGGCCATCGGAGTCGAACAGGTAGTGCTGCAAGCGGGCCAGGGCGCTGGACTCATCGCCGCGGAAGGGAAAAGCGCTGCGGGGATCGCTGCCGTTGCGGTTCGACAGGGGGCTGTTGGGCTCTGGCGGCGGACAGATGGCCAGCGGCTGCAGGCAGGCTGGCCCCGGCTGCAACCAATCCCGGGGCCAGCCCTCGAGGCCAGCGCCCAGGCCGGCGAGATCGGCTGGCGGTAGGGGCGGCAGCGGCGCCTGTTGCACGCCACGGCGGAACTCGGCGAACACCCGGGGGAACGAGGCCGGCGCGATCGGCCAGTCGCCGAAGAGCCGGCTCTCCTGGCAGCTCAGCACCGCTTCAGGGCGCAACAGGTCGCCGTGCGCGGCCAGCACGGCTTCAGTGCTGAGCTGGGGGAAGTGGAGCAGGGGAATGGCCGCAGCCGCCAGATGGGCTTGCAACGAGACCAGGGCCTGCGCTGCCAGCCGCCGCTGATGGGGCCCCCGCAGCCGCTGGCCTTCAGGCCGGCTGGCCAGCACGATCAGGCGGCCACCGCCCTGGCGGGCCAGGGCAACCGCCTCGTGTAAGGCGGGCTGGGCATCGAGGCGCAGCTGCCCCTCCAGGGCCACGGCAATGGTGACGGCGCTCGCCATGCGGGCTTCGAGGAGCGCGCCCAGCCTGGCAGGTGCCAGCCGGCCCTGCGCCTCGGTCAGGGACCGGGCTGCACCCAGACACAGCCCAGCGGTCGATCATGCCGGGCCGATCAGGAACGGCAACCGAGCCTCAGCCCTGGGCTGATCGATCAGCAGCCGAACCGCCCGGCTCGAGTGGTTGGAGCCGCCAGAGCGCCAGACCACCACCGCGCCCCCGCGCCGCCAGCCAGCCGGCCGGGTCGCGGGCGATCAGCGCAAAGAAGGGCAGCCGCCGGGGCGGCGGCACCGGCAAGGACCGCTGCAGCAGCAGCCGGCCGGCCAGGCGCAGCTCCAGCAGCTCAAACCAGAACTGCAGCAAGGGTCTGGCGCCCACCAGTGTTCCGGGTCCACGGAAGCGCAGCTCCAGCGCACCAAGCTTCACGACATTGCTGAGCCGCAGCGCTTCACCGCTGACCTCGATCTCCAGCCGTGCCGCCAGGCCCCGCAGCAGCAGACCACTGAATGAGGCCGGCCGTGAGCTGCCCTTGGGCCACACCTGATCGAGCTGCCAGCAGCCGTCCAGATCGCCGGCCACCAGGCCGGTGCCGGTCCTGCCCTTGGCGGTCCCGCCCTGGGCGGTGCCGCCGTGGCGCACCTGCTGCTCCAGGGCCAGCAAGGTTTCACCGCTGGGCAGCCTGGAGCTGGACAGCTCGGAACTGGATGGGGCGGGGTTGGCCACAGACCCGGCGTGAAGGGAACCCGCATCGTGGCGCAGGCGAGGTTGCTGCGGCCTGGCTTTCAGCGGCGTTGCAGGCGGTTGGGGAAGAAGCGAGGCTGTTCTTCGGGGTCTTGGCCACCAGGCTCGGGGTGACGGCCACCAGGTTCGGCTTCACGGTCAGCCGAGCCGGGATCAGGTTCAGACGCAACAGAGTCCTGCGCCTGCACTGGTGGCTGTGCCGGCTGCCCAGCCAGCCCATGAACAGCCAGGGCCTCGCAGCAGCGCTGGATGAATTCCTGGCGCAACGCCTCGGGCTTCTCGATGCGAATGCCGGCGCCGAAGCCGAACAGCCAGTTGCGCAGGTCGATGTCGCGGGCCAGGGTCCAGCGGGGCAGATCGAGCTCGATCGGGTAGGGGTGGCTGTCGCCCTGGGCGTTGGATGTGAGCACGTGGGGTGCACGGGGGTGATGCCACCAGCGATCACCGCTCAGGGGGCGGGAGAAACGGGTCTGCTCGAGGGGATAACGGCCGGCACCTTCGCGCAGGAAGGCAAAGGCCCAGGCGGTGCAGGAGAAACGCAGGATCTCCAGCTGGCTGGCTCGCAGCTGGGGCGAGGCACTGGCCAGGGCCAGCTGGGCCTCGAGGTCGTCACCGAAATAGATGCCGCCGGTGTGGAGCAGCAGTTTCTCGAGGCGCTGCAGGGCCCGCAGATGCTGCTCGGGGCTGCGGCGTTGGCTGGATTCGCTCTGGCGCAGGGCGAGGCGATCGAGCCGTTCGCTGCGGATCAGGCCCTGCTGATGGCCAATGCTGTCTTCTTCGTAGATCAGATACCAGCCGATGTTGTGGAAGATCAATTGCAGCGGCCACACCCGCAGCTCGCCATCGGGGCTGCCCGGGAAGCTGGCGGCGGAGGTGTAGCGCTCCAGCCGCACCCGCCGCTGCGTAAAGATCGCCCGCTCGATCGCCTCCGTCCGTTTGGGGGCAGCGAGACAGTCGGCTCGCACCAGCGTGGCATCGACGACGGCATGGCGGGCGTAGCTGCGCACCGGCGCTCCGGAGCTGGTGTCGATGCCGGCCCAGGCGAGACGTTCATCCAGTTCCTGCAACAGATCCTGGGCGGAGGGATCCGCCAGGCGGCCGGCCGCCTGCTGCAGCACCGCATGCATCTCCCGCAGCCTGGGCGCTGAGAGCAGGGCCGTGCCGAGGGCATAGCCATGGCGGACATTGTCGTGGCGCGAGCGAAAGCCGTAGGGGGTGAGGATCTTCTCGATGTCCTTGCGCAGGCTGGCGCTTTCACCTGGCAGATAGGAGCCGGGGATGGTTTCGGTGGCGGCGATCAGGTGCTGATGCAGGTTGCCGCCTTTGGCTGGGTCACGATCGAAAGGGCTCTGCAGCAGATGGCGCAGCAAGGTCATCACCCGCCCAAACACCGGCCCATCGCCCATCGGCGGATGGCCGCCATGGACGCCGCCGGCAGCCGGCAAGCGAGGCCGGCGCAGGGGCAGATCGGCGCTGCCTGCGCCGGCAAGCTGAATCGGCGGCGTCATCGCCATGGCCCTGGTGAAGCCATTGGCTTCCAGCCAGTCGAGATCCCGGCGCAGGGCGTCGACATCGGCGTAGCAGTCTCCGTGCAGACGGCGCAGGAAAGCGGCGGCCCGATCGGCCAGATCTCCTGCCGGCAGCGGCGACAGCCAGAGCTCCAGTTGTTCGCGGGTGCCAGCATCGTTGGCCTCCAGGTCCGGAAAGCTGCTCAGCAGGCGGATCAGGAACAGCAACCGCTCCAGATCCAGCAGCCGTGAATAGCCATGCAGTTGCAGCTTGCTCTCGCGGGCGCGGGCCGAGCGGATGCGCTTGTCGAGGGCGGCCAATTCTGCGGTCAGCACCGGCGTCAGCTCCTGGTGATGGTTCGGCACCACGGCACAGATCGCCGCGAAGCCCTCCGCCCGGCAGGGGCCGAAATGGGGGTCGGCCAGAGCGGCGGCCATCTCCTGAATCACCGCCACAGGCACCAGCCGCTCGCGGCGGGCGTTCCACTCCAGACAGGTGGGCAGAGGCGTGTAGAGCCACCAGCCGATCCACTCCACCGGGCGCGGCAAGGGCAGGGCCTGGGTGATCGCCAGCCGCCAGGCCCTTCTGGCATGGGTGGCGTCCACGATCACCGGACGGCCTTCGGCCACGGCCTCAAGCAGCCGCTGCTGCAGTCGCTGCTGAATATCGGGCCAGGGGCCCTGGACGGTGGCGTCACCGAACACCTCGGCCCGGATCGCATCGGTGGAGAGCACCAGAGCCGGCGGTTGATCGGCAGGGCTGAGCAAAGGCGCCAGGGTCCGGGCCAGGGTGCTCTTGCCGCTGGCGGGCGGGCCGATCAGCAGGTGGCAGCGCAGCGGGGCCATCGAGAGCGGGGGCGAGACGGGCGCCGATCAGGCGAGCGGATCATCGCAGTCTTTCGCAGGGAAAGTGAAACCAGCGCTGGCTCCTGTGCTGACGCTGATGCAACTGGGGATCTCTGCATCCATTGCTGCGGCAGAGCATACGGTTGCGGTAAGCAGTGATTGCGGCAGAGCAGCCGTTGCGATGCGTTCCCGTTGAATCAGCTGCCTGGCGTCTGTCGCTGCAGGCCCCAATGTTGCCCTGATCAAGCCTACCGATGCTGAATCGCTGAACTTGGCGGCCTGGAAGGGGCCACGTGTACACGAGCTTCAATACAACAATCGGTTGTCTTCATAGTGGACCTGCAGCAGCTCGAGGCGGTTGATCAGTTTCTGGCGTTGTTTATCACGGCGCTCGCGCGTGCGCAGGCTGCCATCGAAATGCTCCAATTCATTATGGATCAGGTAGTCCACGAAGTCCTTTGGTTCGCAGGGGCGATTCCCGATCCACTTGTGAAAATTGCGGTGCAGAGAGGAGGTGATCACCAGCAGGTTCTCCTCCAGGGCCGCCAGATCAGGCCGTGAGGCGGCATCAAAGAGATGGTGGGCCTCCAGCTCGATCGGGGTGCGGTCAGCGGCGGTGGGTTTCTGCTGGCTCACCGCACACTGTCTGGCCTTGGTACGTGCTCGCTCTTTGGCGGTCTTGACGCGGGCTTCATGGCTTTCGAGCACCTTGCGCTGAAACTCAAAGCACTCTTCGGCCACATCCGCCACCGCCTTCACCCAGGCGCGCCGGGCCTTGTTGATTTTGCCGCGTTCGCCCATCGTCTTGGCCAGTCGCACGATCCCCACCTGACTCCAGTAACGCCCTGATGTCTCCTGAAAGTGGTCGAAATGGAATCCAGGTTGCAGTGCCTCGGCGCCTTCCAGGCTCGCGTCGGCTGCTTCAATTCGCCGAATCGTGCCAGCCATCCCTTTGCCATTGGTGCCCAGCACCCGCATCACCGATGGCTGCTGCAGAAACAGCAAATCACCTCTTATCACCAGGGCGGATCGATCCTGGGTCACCTGGATGATGCGCCGCTGCACCAGGGCCC
>CALPMR020000190.1 GCA_943324725.2 Bordetella parapertussis
CTTTGGTCTACAGTCGGACATTCTTACTGATCCCCCATTCCCCCCCAATAGCACCGGACTTTATAATTCCAATATTTCCCTTTTCGAAGTCCCCGGCCCTCTGCCAGTGATGGGTGCGGCTGCCGCTTTCGGTTGGTCGCGGCGGCTGCGGCGTCGTATCAACACATCGGCTTGATCATTTCCACCTAATTGATGGCACCCCAATCGGCCCAGGATCGTCCTAGCAATCCTGGGCCTCTTTTTTTGGATTCCCTCGGGGACTTCGCAGACCGCTCGGTTAGCCTGGCCAGCCGGCTGAGCGTTTTTGGCCTTTGTCTGCTGCTGGTTTATGTCCTGCTGATCCTGCGTGGTGCCTTGCCGCTGCAGCTGATCAATCCGGCCTGGCAGGTGGCGGTCAGTACGGCCTTGATCGACAACGCCGCCATCGCCCTGGTGGGTCTGGCGATTGTTCATTTTGCCCATTATCTTGACCCTGACAATGAGCGCCTGCAGTGGCTCACGTCCTGGGTGGCCCGGTTGGCGATTCTGGCGGCGCTGGGCTTTTTGTTGCTGATTCCATTGCGGGCGTATGACACCTGGGCCCTGCTTCAGCAGATGGCCCATGGCCAGAATCGCCAGGTCGCCCAGGCGATTGGGCGGCTCGATCGTTTCCGGCAGGTGATTCAACTCTCCGCCAGCAAGGACGATCTGCAGAGCAGGCTCAGAGCCATCCAGGCGCCACCCCTGTCTCCCTCCTTGCAGGCTCAGTCGCTTGCGGTGATCAAACAGGAACTGAGCGGTTCGCTGCAGAAGGCCCAGGCCGTGCTCGAGCGGAACAGGAAGCCCCCGAACCAGAAAGCCAGATCCGGCCTGTTGATCGGCAATCTGCGCGCCATGCTCACGGCGCTGATCTATGCCATCGCCTTTGCGGCCGGAGGGCAGCGACCCAAGTCGCAGATGAACTTCCTGGAGGATGTGCTTCAGGCCTTGGCTCGGATTCGCGGCTTGGCGGGGGGGGCTGCCAAGCCGCGTGATTCCACCCAGTCGCACATGGAGGCTTACATTCAGGAAATCAGCAGTGAAAGGCGCAAGGCCGATGCTGACCATGCTGATGCTGACGATGATTTAAACGGTCCAGTTCGCTGAACAGCGCTCGGTTCAGGGGCTGAGGATCAAGGCCTCCGCTGGGATGGTTTCCTTGGCCTCCGTGATAGCCGCCGCCGGAATTGCTGCAGTGGCGCTCACCGCTGCCGGGCCTTCGGCGCTGTCTGCAGAAGCGGCAATTGGCTCAAGCACCACCACCACCGGGCGCACACTGCCGCGGGGAATCGGCGCCTGGCGCTCGGCCCAGCGTTCCAGGGCCTGTTTGGACTGGATGGATGACGGTTGCACGGTGGTATCAGCCAGGCCGCCGCGCTTGACGGCCAGGGGAATCTCCTCCGGCTGGCTGAGATGGGGGGCCGGCAGGTGCACCACTTCGGCGGGCAGCACGTGTTCAGGGCCGCCTTTGAGCAGCACCAGCATGTCGGCGCGCCAGTGCAGCGGCAGGGCCTGCAGCCGGTCGGCGGCGCTGGCACGGAGCGCCTGTTCGGTGCGGGCGGCCGGCACCATGGCCTTTTCACTGAGGCTCTCCAGCCCCAGGCTGCCACCCAGCAGCAGCGAGCCGCTGGCCGTCGCCGCTTCGTCGCTGAAGGAGATGGCCCGGCCAGCCTGGCCTGGCTCTGCCTCGATCGCTGAGAGCAGCCGGGGCGTCTCGTCGCGACTGCCCAGCAGCAGCGCTGCCGGCGTTGCGCCGCTGCCGGCGTTGCCGCCGCCTGGCCCCGTCAGTGCCAGTGGGCCGAAATCGACCATGGCGCCTGGCAGGCTCCCCTGAGCCTTGGCTGGTGCCACCGGCCGGATGGTGGGCTGCAGGCGCGAGCCTGACAGCAAGGGTGGCGACAGGTTGTCGATCAGGAGCAGCGGCAGCCACACGCCTGCGGCGATGCCGCCCAGCCACAGCAGGGCCCAGGGGGCTGCGATCGGGGAGTCGGCGGGCCGGGGCATGGCGCTCAGTTGGTGTTGTTGTTGTAGTCCTGGATGATGCGAAACAGGGCGAGGACGTTCACCAGGCCGGTGATCGGCGTGCCGACGGCATTGATCGCATCGGAGCCGTTGGCGAAGACGCTGCGGTTCACCACCACGGTGTCGCCATCGCGCAGCGGTGGGTTGCGCGGACCGCTGACGCCGAGGCTGTAGTCGATGGCGTAGCGGCGCAGGGTGGCGGTGCCGTTGCGGTTGATGCGCACCAGCTCGACGTTGTTGCGGTTGGCGCGCAGGGCCACGGGCCCCCCGGCGGCCAGCACGGCCTGGATCAGCGGTGTACCGGCCCGCAGCTGCTGCTTGCCCGGGGTTTTCACCTCACCGATCACATTGACGTTGATGCTCTGGGGCGAGAGGTTGGCGGCGGCCAGCTGCAGCACCTGATCGGGCGGTGGCGCCGCGGCGCGGCTGATCACGATCGTGTCGCCGTCGAACAGAAAGGGGTTCTGGCGCTTGTCGCCCTGTTGCAGCAGGGCAACAAGGTCAAGCTGGGTTTCCTTGAGCTGGTTGGCGTTGCTCGGGATGCGGCGCTGCAGGCGCACGTCGCCGAGGTTGGCGTTGAGGGTGATGCCGCCCGCTTTCTGGATCAGCGACACCACCGTGGGCAGGCCGGGGATGCTGCCGCCGCCACTGGCACCGCCACCGCCGCCGCCGATCCCTTCCACCGAAGAGGATTCGCCACCGGGGCTGAGCAGGTAGAGGCCGGGGTTCTCCACCTCGCCCACCACCGACACCTGCATCGGCCGCGGTTTCACGACGCGCAGGTTGAGCCCGGGCTGGCGCAGGTAGCGGCTGTAGAGGCCGGTGAGCCAGCGGTTGGCCTGGCTCACGGTGAGGCCATCGAGCACCACCGAGCCGAGCATCGGCAGGCTGGTGCTGCCGTCGTTGAGCAACTCGAAGCTGCCGCCAAGGTTGGTGAAGGCGGCCGAAAGAAAGCTGAGCTCCAGCCCGTCGCCGGCGCCGAGGATGTAGGCGTCGAACTCGGAGGTGCCGCCGGCCGCAGCCTGGGCGGTGGCCGTGGCCTGGGCTGTGGCCGAGGCGGTGGGGCGGGCCAGGGCCGGCAGGGCCGACGTCAGCGGGCTCAGCAGGGCAAGAGCCGCCACAAACCCCACCGCGCGCCGCTGGATCCGGCTCCTGCCGCCGCGGCTGATGGAGGCCGAGCATCCAGCAGTCAAGGGCTGATCAGCCGGCTTCATCGAGAGCCTGTCAGAGCGGACAAATAATTTACCGGCAGCAAGGGGGTGCAGGAGCGCGGTTTCAACGCTATCTGAATCTATACTCAGTTGGCCTGAAGCCACGCGTTGCGTCTGGCTTGTTGCGTGATTCCTGCCGCCTTGCCCAGGGCCTGACATGTTGAACAGCAGCAACGGCGCCGCGCCCTCCCTGGCGCTGGCCCAGCCGCCTGGCGGGAGCGGTGAGGGCGACGAGATTGATCTGGCCAAACTGCTGCAGGCTCTGCGGCGGCGGCGACGGCTGGCCGTGAGTGTGATGCTGGCCTCGGTGCTGGTGGGGGCGGGAATCACGTTCCTGCAGCGGGCTCTGTCACCCACCTTCGCGGGCAATTTCAAGCTGCTGGTCAGCGATCCGATCAACAGCGATCAAGGCAAGTCTGACGACAGCTCCAGCTCCCTGGCCAGTGTGGCGCTGCAGGGAGGTGGTCGCACCAACACCGGCACCTTGATCGAGGTGCTCACCAGCCCCCTGTTGCTGGAGCCTCTGGAGAACCAGCTGGGCCTGGCCCCCGGTTCCCTGGCTGACCGGATGACGGTGGCTGCGGCCGGCGACCGCAAGGGGAGCATCGATGGGGTGCTGGTGGTGAATCTGCAGTGGCCCGATGCGGCCGAGGGGGAGGCGATCCTCCAGAGGCTCAGCCGCGACTACCTCGCTTACTCCCTCACCCAGCGGCAGGAAAAGCTCACCCAGGGCCTGGCCTTCCTGGATCAGCAGGCGCCGGCCCTGCAGCATCGCCTCGGCGATCTGCAGAACCGGCTGGCGGCTTTCCGCCTCGCCAACAGTTATGTGCAGCCGGAGCAGCAGGCCGGCGTCATCCAGGGCGAGCGCGAAGGCTTGGGCGACCAGATCAAGTCACTGCAGCAGGAGCAGGCACGGCTGATGGGAGAGGCGGCGGCGGTGCGCCGCGGCCAGCTCGGCGCCAGCGTGGCCTCGGCGCCCCTGATGCTGCCGGGTGCGCTGTATGGCTCCAATGCTGGCGGGCAGCAGGCGGCTGGCCCCCAGGCGGCCGGCCAGGCCCAGGCCAACGCAAGCGGCAGTGCCGGCCGGGCCCCGGTCGCCCCCAACAGTGCCGCCCCCCTCGACGACCTCAACGCCGTTGAGACGGCGCTGGCGGAGGCCGAGGCCAATTTCCACGACAACGCCCCCCAGGTGCGCGAGCTGCGGGCCAAGCGCGATCGGCTGCGGCCATTGCTGCAGGGGCGCCGGCTGGCGGAGCTGCAGTCACAGCTGAGCCAGAACCTCACGCAGCAGCGGGAAATCCAGCGCCAGCTCGATCAGCTCAGCCTGAGCTTCGCCGCCAACCCGCAGCAGATCAAGCAGTACGACAGCCTGCAGCAGCAGCTGGAGCTGGCCCGCGAAAACCTCACCTCCTATTTCCAGGCGCGCGAGAGTTTCCGCTTGCAGATGGCCCAGCGCACCCTGCCCTGGCGCATCCTCTCCCCTCCCGCCTTCGCCAGTCGGCCAGTGGCGCCGAGTGTGCCCCGCAACCTGGCCCTCTCCCTGGCGCTCGGGGCCCTGGCGGGTGTGGGCCTGGCGCTGCTGCGCGATCGCCTGGATCACGTCTTCCATTCCGCCAGGGAGCTGAAGGAGGCGCTGCTCAAGGAGGGGCAGGGGCTGCCGCTGCTGGGGGTGGTGCCCTACCTGCCGGGCCGCGAGGTCAACACGATCAGCGTGGCGATGGCGGCGATGGCCAGCGGCCTGCGCTTCGAGATCAAGGAGTCGCTGCGCAACCTGTTCACCAACTTCCGCATGCTGCGGGCCGACAAGGCGGTGCGGCTGGTGGCGATCACCTCCTCGATTCAGGGGGAGGGCAAGAGCACCACCACGGCCCTGTTCGCCCAGACCCTGGCCGACCTGGGCCAGCGGGTGCTGCTGGTGGATGCGGACATGCGCCGGCCGATGCTGCATCGCTACGTGGGCGTCGACAACGGCGTGGGCTTCTCGAGCCTGCTCACCGATGCCTCGATCGCGATCGAGAGCGCCATCCAGCCGGTTCAGAAGGGGCTCGATCTGCTCAGCTCCGGGCCGGTGCCGCCCGATGCCACCCGGCTGCTGAGCTCGGAGCGCTGCGGCGCGGTGGTGGAGGCGATCCGGCAGCTGCCCGGCTACGACCTGGTGCTGTTCGACACACCGCCGGCCTTCCTGCTCAGTGATCCGGTGCTGCTGGCGGGCCATCTCGACGGTTTGCTGTTCCTGGTGGGCCTGTCGCGGGTCAATCGCGACCTGCCGGGGCAGGCGCTGCAGCGGGTGCGTGAGACCGGCGTGGATGTGCTCGGCGTGCTGGCCAACCAGCCCGTCGGTCGCAGCGCCGGCAAGGGTTCTGGCTATGGCTATGGCTATGGCTATGGCTATGGCTATGGCTATGGCTATGGCTATGGCGAGCGGGACGCCTCCGGGTATGGCGCCTATGCCAAGGCGGCGGAGCGCCAGGCGGTCGGCGAGGGCGAGGAGGCTGATCCGGCCGAGCCGAAGACACCGGTGGCGGCGGGCGGGGCCGGCTCAGCGCGGCGTGGCTCCTCGCTGCGGGGCGGCACCCGGCGGCTGATGCAGTGGCTGGATGAGCGCGAATGAATGACCATCGATTCC
>CALPMR020000191.1 GCA_943324725.2 Bordetella parapertussis
ATGCAGTGGAAGCGCACCAGGGGCGACTCCTCAGCGTTGCCGTAGAAGCCCATGTGATCGCCGAACGGGCCATCGGCCAGCTGCTCGCCGGGGGTGATCGTGCCCTCCAGCACGATCTCGCTGTGGCTGGGCACCTCCAGGTTGAGCGTTTTGCACTTCACCAGCCGCACCCCCTCGCCGGCATAGAGCCCGGCGAACAGCCATTCACTCAGCTGCACCGGGATCGGCGTCGCCGCCGCCATGATCAGCAGCGGATGGACGCCGATCGCAATGGCGATCTCCAGTTTCTTGCCCAGAGCCGCCGCCTTGCGCAGATGGCGGGCGCCGCCGCGCACGCTCAACCAGTGCACGGTCATCGTCGTGGCGGATTGCTTCTGCAGGCGATACACGCCCACATTCGGCACGCCGGTTTCCGGATCCTTGGTGATCACCAGCCCCAGGGTGATCACGCCGCCCGCATCCGCCGGCCAGGGACGCAGCAGGGGCAGCTGATCCAGGTTCAGCTGCTCCCCTTTGATCACCACCTGGTGGCAGGGGGGGGTGAGGTCGCGGTCAGGTCGGGCTTTGACCAGATCCCAGAGCACACCGGCGAACATCTTGAGCTCGCCCAGGCCCTTGGGGGGGCGGGGCTGTTGCAGCAGGGCCAGCCGTTCGCCAAGGCCTTCGAGCTCCTCAGGGCGCTCCATGCCCATGCTCCACACCACCCGTTCCACCGTGCCCAGCAGGTTGACGGCCACGGGCATCGGCGAGCCGATCACGTTCTCAAACAACAGGGCCGGCCCACCGAGACCCAGCACCCGATCGGCGATCGCCGCCAGCTCCAGATCGGGGTCCACCGGGGCGGTGATGCGGCGCAGCTGGCCGCGCTGCTCCAGCAATCGCAGAAAATCGCGCAGGTCCCGCTGGCGACCTGACTTGGCTGGGGTCGGGGCGATCGGGCCGCCTGCACCTGTGCTGCTGGTCGCCACCGCGCCTTGGTCCACCTGGTGCTGCCTACTGTGACGCACCTCTTCGCTGGCCGCGTCCCGTGCTGATTTCCTACTTCCACACCTCCGAGGCCGTTCCTGCGGTGCGTGGTCCGGCGGAGGGCGGCCCCGATGCGGCGGTGGTGATCGATGTGTTGCGGGCCACCACCACGATCGCCTGGTCGTTGCAGAACGGCGCCGAGGCGATCGAGGCCTTCGCCGACCTGGAATCCCTGGAGGCCGCCGCCGCCGCCTGGCCGGCCCAGCAGCGGCTGCGGGCCGGTGAGCGCGGCGGCCAGCGGGTGGCGGGCTACGACCTGGGCAACTCCCCCCTGGCGGTGACCCCGGACGTGGTGGGAGGCAAGCGCATCTTCATGAGCACCACCAACGGCACCCGTTCCCTGGCGGCCGTTCGGGAGGTGCCGCTGCTGGTCACGGCGGCTCTGCCCAATCGCTCGGCCGTGGCCAGGCGGCTGCTGGAGCGCGGCTGTGAGCGGGTCTGGATCGTCGGCAGTGGCTGGGAGGGGGATTACTCGCTGGAGGACAGCCTGGCGGCCGGGGCCGTGGCCTCGGCGGCGATGGAGCTGGCCGTGGCCCCGCATGTGGGAGTCAGCTGCGGCAATGACGAGATGCTGGCGGCCCTGGCCCTCTGGCAGCGGTGGAGGCTGGACACCGAGACCTGTCTTCGGGCCGCCAGCCATGGCCAGCGGCTGCAGGGTCTGGGCGATCACGACGCCGATTTCAGCTGTTGCGCCGCTGTCGACAGCCTCGAGATCGTGCCGATCCAGGCCGAGCCCGGCGTGCTGCGGGCCAGCTGATCGACCCATGGGCCAGCCCTGGCCCCGGTATGCCCCTCCCCTTACAGTTCGCCGGTCGCTTCGGATCGGTCAGTGAGCAGTTTTCTGGCGGCGGCCCTGCAACTGACCAGCACCCCGGATCCGGACGCCAACTTCGCGGCGGCCGAAGAGCAGATTGAGATGGCGGCCCGGCGCGGGGCTGAGCTGGTCGGGTTGCCGGAGAATTTCGCCTTCATGGGCGACGATCTGCGGCGCATCGAGCTGGCCCCGAGCCTGGCCGAGCGCTGCAGCCGCTTCCTGGTCACCATGGCCCGGCGCTATCAGGTCACCCTGCTGGGCGGTGGCTTCCCGGTGCCGGCGGGTGAATCGCTCACCTACAACCGCGCCGAGCTGGTGGGGGTTGAGGGGCAGCTGCTGGCCCGCTACGACAAGATCCACTTGTTCGATGTCGACATCCCCGACGGCAGCACCTACCGGGAATCGGCCACGGTGCAGCCGGGTCTGGAATTACCGCCGGTGGTGGATGTGCCCGGCCTCTGCCGCATCGGCCTCTCGATCTGCTACGACGTGCGCTTTCCTGAGCTCTATCGCTACCTGTCGGCAGCCGGCGCCGAGTTGCTGATGGTGCCGGCCGCCTTCACCGCCTACACCGGCAAGGATCACTGGCAGGTGCTGCTGCAGGCCCGGGCGATCGAGAACACCACCTACGTGCTGGCACCGGCCCAGACGGGCCTCCACTACGGCCGCCGCCAGACCCACGGCCATGCCCTGGTGATCGATCCCTGGGGCACGGTGCTGGCCGATGCGGGTCAGGGCCCGGGCCTGGCCATGGCACCGGTGGACACGGCCCATGGCCAGCGCATCCGCAGCCAGATGCCGAGCCTGCAGCATCGGCGCCCGGCCCTGTTCTGAGCGACCTGATGGGTTTTCGCTCTGCTTTTGGTCGCCCCCGGCTGTTCACCTTGTCCTGGCGCGCTCTGCTGGCCCTCGGCCTGGTGCTGGCAGCCGAGCTGCCCTCCTGGGCCGGCAGCAGCCTCTCGGCCTGGCGCATCAGCCGCGATGGCAACCTCGAATTGCGCACCAACCCGGGCATCCAGGTGCAGGCCTTTTTTGAAGAGGGCCGCGATGGACGGGGCCCCCGCGTCTGGGTGGATCTGCCTGGAGCGCCGTCACGCACGCGAGTGGTGCCGGCAGCCGGAGCGGTGCGGGAGGTGCGCATCGGCAAGCCGGACCCGGGCACCACGCGCCTGGTGCTGGAGTTCCAGCCCGGCACTCGCCTGGATCCAGCCCAGCTGCGCCTGGTCGGCACGGCCCGCGATCGCTGGCGCATGGAACTCACCGGCGTCGCTGCGGGCACTCTGCTGGCCGTGGGTGAGGGGGACATGGAGGCGGCGCCGGCGATCGCCCAGAGCCGCTGGAGTGCCCGCAGGTTCGGTTCCGATTTCGCCAGCAGTGGCCGCAGCACCTCCAGGCAGCCCCTCAATCCCGAGGGCCTGCCGGTGGTGCCGCGGGGCCGTTACCGGGTGGTGATCGACCCGGGCCATGGCGGGCCGGATCCCGGCGCCGTGGGGATCGATGGCCTCAGGGAGACGGATGTGGTGCTTGATGTCGGCCTGCAGGTGGCCCAGCTGCTCCAGGCCCGCGGTGTCGGCGTGTCGATGACCCGCACCTCGGAGGTGGACGTCGATCTGCCGCCCCGGGTCAATCTGGCCAACAGCATCGGCGCCAATGTGTTCGTCAGCCTCCATGCCAATGCCCTGAGCATGGACAGGCCGGATGTGAACGGGGTGGAGACGTTCTTTTTCGAGGGGGGCAGCTCCCGGGAGTTGGCCGTGATCATTCAGGATCAGCTGATGGCCGTCTCCCCTGGCACCCCCGACCGTGGCGCCCGGCCAGGACGCTTCTACGTGATCCGCCGCACCACCATGCCCTCGGTGCTCGCTGAAATGGGCTTCGTCACCGGCCAGATCGATGCCCCCCGGCTGGCGGATCCCAATTTCCGGCGGCGCCTGGCCCAGGCCGTGAGCAGCGGCATCCTGGCCTATCTGAACCGATGATCCAGGGCTCGCCCGCGCCGATTGGCATCTTCGACTCCGGCCTGGGTGGGCTCAGCGTCTGGCGGCAGATCGTGCAGCAGCTGCCCGATGAATCCACCGTTTATTTCGCCGACCGGGCCCATGTGCCCTACGGCTGCCGCCAGCCCCAGGAGATCCGCGCCTACAGCGAGGGCATCTGCATGGCCCTCAGCGAGGCGGGCTGCAAAGTGATCGTGGTGGCCTGCAACACCGCCTCCGCTGTCGCCCTGCACCATCTGCGCGAGCGCTTCCCCGACTCCCTGATCCTGGGCCTGGAGCCGGCGGTCAAACCGGCGGTGGCGATCACCCGCAGCGGTGTGGTCGGCGTGATGGCCACCCCCGCCACCTTCCAGGGCCGGCTGTACCGGGCCACGGTCGGCCGCCATGCCGCCAGTGTCCAGGTGGTGGAGCAGGTCTGCCTGGGCCTGGCCGATCTGGTCGAGGTGGGAGCCCTCGACGGAGCCCGCACCGATGACCTGCTGCTCAGCTTCCTGGAGCCGATGCTGGCGGCCGGGGTCGACACGATCGTGCTGGGCTGCACCCACTATCCCTTCGTGATCGAGGCGATCCGGCGCCTGGTGGGCCCCGATGTGGCCGTGATCGATCCGGCACCGGCGGTGGCTCGCCATCTCGGCTCCCTGCTGCATCACTACGCCATGCAGGCTCCGCCCGGCAGCGCCAGCCATCGCTTCTTCACCACCGGGGCAGCGGCGCAGTTCGATCGCGATGCCCAGCTGTTGATTGCCCTGGAAACCGCCAGCCGCTCGATTCCCTGGCAGCGGCAAGGCGGCAGCGATGGCGAGCTCTCGCCCCCCCGCCTGCAATCGCCCCCCCACCTGCAATCGCAGCCTTGACCCTTCTAGGATCGAAGCCAACCAGGAGGTCTCGTGTCGACGGTCGCAGAGTTGCTCCAGCCGGTCGAGGCCGACCTCGATGCCCTGCTGGCTGATCTGCGCAGTCTGATCGGCGCTGGTCATCCCATTCTGCAGGCGGCTGCAGAACACCTGTTCGCCGCCGGGGGCAAGCGGCTGCGGCCCGGCATCGTGCTGCTGTTGTCGCGGGCGATGGATCCAGCCGGTGAGCTGGGCCCACGCCATCGGCGCCTGGCCGAGATCACCGAGATGATCCACACCGCCTCCCTGGTCCACGATGACGTCGTCGATGGCGCCGACACCCGCCGTGGTGTGGCCACGGTGCACAGCCGCTTCAACCACCGGGTGGCGGTTCTCGCCGGTGATTTCCTGTTCGCCCAGGCCAGCTGGCATCTCGCCAACCTGGACGATCTGCAGGTGGTGAAACTGCTCTCACGCGTGATCATGGATCTCGCCGATGGCGAGGTGAAGCAGGGTCTGTTCCGCTACGACACCGGCCAGAGCTTCGAGACCTATCTCGAAAAGAGCTACTGCAAGACCGCTTCTCTGATTGCCAACAGCGCCCGGGCGGCAGGGGTGCTCTCGGGCCAGCCCGAGTCCCATCTCGACGATCTCTACCGCTTCGGTCGCCAACTGGGGCTGGCCTTTCAGGTGGTGGACGACATCCTCGACTTCACCGGCAGCGATCAGCAGCTCGGCAAGCCAGCCGCCAGCGATCTGGCCTCGGGCTATCTCACCGCACCGGTGCTGTACGCCCTCGAGGAGCGTCCTGCCCTGGCCGGCTTGATCGAGCGGGAGTTCTGTGAAGCCGGCGATCTGGAGCAGGCCCTGGCCCTGGTCCGCGGCTGCGAAGCGATTCCCCGCTCGCGTGCCCTGGCCGAGGGATTTGCCCGCGAAGCCCATGGCTCGATCGCCTGGTTGCCTCCTTCCGAACCGCGCAGTGCCCTGCGCGCCTTGCCGGAGTTCGTGCTCAGCCGCCTCTACTGAGCAGGCCATCGCTCTGACGGCTGGCGGCATGGCCACTGTTCTTGCTCAGCCAACTGTTCTTGCTCAGCCAACTGTTCTTGCTCAGCCAACTGTTCTTGCTCAGCCAACTGTTCTTGCTCAGCCAACTGTTC
>CALPMR020000192.1 GCA_943324725.2 Bordetella parapertussis
ATCGCCGAAGCGATGGGCCGCATGCAGCTCCAGCTCCTCCTCCAGCTGCTGCACCAGCTCGGCCTGGTGCAGCACCTCGCCGGCCAGGTCGTAGCGGGGGGTGTGCATGTCGTGGCGGCGGGCCATGGAGGCCACGGCCAGGGCCAGGCCGCCGCTGACGTTGTTGCCGTGCCGGAGTTCGCCGGGGTGGTGCATGTCAGGTGGATCGAGCTGCTCAACATGCAGACAGCTGAGTTCGGCATGCAGGCTGACCACCGCCGCACAGGGCAGCAGGATCCAGACGTTCTCGTCGGTGAGGCAGAGCAGCAGCGGGAACTGACCCGGGCCGGCCAGCTTGGCGACGATCACCGCCGGGGTCACCCGGCTCTTGAGCTGGGGCGCCTTGACGCTGATCAAGGTGCCTTCGCTGGCGAACTGCAGGGCAAGGGTGAGCTCGTGGGCCAACGTCTCCTCGGCCTGCTGCTGCAGAATCCGCAGCAGCCGACGCTCTTCGAGCAGGCGGCCGCGTTGCTTCTCATAGTCCTCGAAGTCATCCCAGGGCACATCGGCATCGCCGGCGGCCAGCAGCTCCAGCTGGCCGGCGAGTTCGGCGATGCGGGCTTCGTCCTCGGCCAGGTCCAGGCTCGCCAGATAGCGGCCGAAGCTGCGATCCACCAGCTCGCGGGCCTTGGCCAGGTCGTAGCGCTGCAGCAGGTTCAGCACCATGCCGTAGCTGGGGGTGAACTGGCTCACGAGCGGATCGGCGGGGCTGGTGGCCAGGGCTCCGGCCTCACGCACGCCTTCAAAACGGCTCTGCACCGTCACCACATAGCCCTGGGTATCCAGGCCCCGCCGGCCGGCCCGACCCGCCATCTGCAGAAACTCGCTGCCCATCAGCGGCCTGTGGCCTCGCTCGGTGCGCTTGGAGAGCGCCGAGATCACCGTGGTGCGGGCGGGCATGTTGATGCCGGCGGCCAGGGTTTCGGTGGCGAACACCACCTTGATCAGACCCTGCTGAAACAGCTCCTCGATCAGTTCCTTCCAGGCCGGCAACACACCGGCATGGTGGGCGGCGATGCCGCGCAGCAGGGCATCGGCGTGGCCGCCATCGCGCACCGCCTCGGGGGCCGCCGCCACGTAGGCGTCAAGACGGGCGCGGATGCGGGCCTGCTCCTCAGGGTTGACCAGGCAGACCTTGCCGAGATCGCGCAGCGACTTGTCACAGCCGCGGCGGCTGAAGATGAAGTAAATGGCCGGCAGCATCTGCCGCTCCGCCATCTGGGCCACCACGAAACCGATCGGCGGCGCCTCCGGCTGGGGCGGACGGGCCTCCTTGGGCCCCTTGCGGCGGGTGGTTTTTGGAGGCCGCCAGACTTTGCAATTGGCATGCAGCGCCGTGCCTTCGTCGTTCAGCAGCGGATGGAGTCCCTTGGCACTGCAGAAACTGAACGCCAGGGGCACGGGCCGGAAATCGCTGTGCACCAGCCGGGTGGGGCCATGCACCTTCTCGATCCAGTCGGTGAGCTGACCGGCGTTGGCCACCGTGGCCGAGAGGGCCACCAGCTGCACCCGACTCGGGCAGTGGATGATCGATTCCTCCCAGACGGTGCCGCGCTGGGAATCGTTCATGTAGTGGCACTCGTCGAGCACCACCGCCTCGACATCGGCCAGGGGATCGTCGCCTTCGCGATCGATCTCCGCATAGAGCATGTTGCGGAAGATCTCGGTGGTCATCACCACGATCCGGGCCTCGCGGTTGAGGCTCAGATCACCGGTGAGCAAGCCGACATTGTGGTCACCGAACTGGTGGCGGAAATCGCGCAGCTTCTGGTTGGAGAGGGCCTTGAGCGGCGTGGTGTAAAAAACTTTCTGGCCATGGGCCAGGGCCCGGTGAATGGCGTACTCGCCCACCAGGGTCTTGCCCGAACCGGTGGGAGCACTCACCACCACCGAATGGCCCTGGTTCAGGGCATCAATCGCTTCGTGCTGGAAGGGATCGAGCGGAAAGGGGAAAAGCTCGCCCAGGGGCGGCACGGAGCCGGTGGTTGGGCGATCGGGCATGCACCGATCTTATGGGGTGGTGGCTGCCCGCTGAGGTGACGACGGCTGCGTGACATCAGCAGCGGCAGTCCGACCGCGCTGACCCCGTCACCGCGGATCAGCCCGGCCGTGACGAACCAGAGCCTGGTGAGCAGAAGACCTGAGCGAGCAGAAGAACTTCAGTCCTCTTCCACCAACGCCTCGACTCGTCCGGTGTTGACGGCTTCCACCAGGGCGGCGTGATCGCGAACGGTCTGATCGGCGTAGGCCAGGGCGAACTGGCCCAGGGCCCGATCGAACTTGTCACCCTTGCCCAGATAGCCGCTGATCCTGGCGCCGTCGCCGGATTTGGCATGGGCGCGGGCCAGGGTCCAGCCGCAGTATTCGCTGTAACGCGAGAGCTGAACGGCGGCTACCCGTTCGAGTGGGAACGACATCTTCATATCGCGCAACTGGCGCACATAGAAATCACGACCATGGCGCCCGCGCACCCAGCCCAGGAAGATATCGCTGGAGGACTGGGTCAGCCGTTGTCCCATGACGACCCGCTGCCCCTGATTGTCATAGTGACTGGCCTCGGTGTAGGGCTCAAGCACGGAACGCCGCACCTCCTTGACCTGCAGGATCAGCGGATGGTTGTCCTCCGAGAAGAACAGTCCGATCAGGCAGCGGGTGCCGACACTACCGATACCGACCACCTTGAGAGCCGCATCTTCAAAGCGATAGCGATCAAACAGAACCCGGCGCTCATCGGACAAGGTCTGGCGGTAGTCCTCCAGTCCCTCCTGAAAGATGGCGTCGAAATCTTCGGTCGCCGGATGATACAGAACCGGTGGTTGATCGAGAATGCGGGGTCGACCGCCGACGCTCGTGACAATCTTGGGGAACAGATTGTCGAGGACCCGTCCGCGGGCCTTGCGGGCCAACGCCTCGCGGCGCTCTTTGGCCCTTTCATCGGGAGCCATGGCAATGATGCTGTCCATGTCGAGGCGGTTGTACCAGACCTCCAGCGGACTCATGGCCGAATACTCGCGCAGATGCTGGCGATAGGAGCGCACGCAATCGCGAACGGCCACCTCGGACTCCTCATCGTCGAGATCATTCTCGCGACCGGCGACGACCACACTGGTGACCAGACGCTTGAGATCCCATTCCCAGGGAGCTGGGTGGGTTTCATCAAAATCGTTGAGATCAAAAACCAGGTTGCGCTCGGGGGTGGCGAACAAGCCGAAGTTGAGCAGATGGCAGTCGCCGCAGGCCTGCACCTGGACGCCGATGCTGGGGGTGGTCGCCAGGTCATAGGCCATCAGGGCGGCGGAACCGCGCAGAAAGGTGAAGGGACTACGGAGCATGCGCCCGTAGCGAATCGGGATCAACTCGGACAGTCGATCGTGATTGGACTCTTCCAGGACGGCAATCGGATCCCGCCGATCGCCACGCGGCTGCCAGTGCGCATGATCTTCGCGGGGGGTCTGCTGCCGCAGCGCTTTCCCGAGCGCCATCCGTTCCGGCCTGGCCCGGAACTGGGCCTGGGAGGCGCCGCGGGGGCTGATCTGCAGTTGATCGTTCATGGTGACTCTGCTCCTGAATGGACCCTAGGAATGGCGCCGTCACCTGAAGTGGCGTGACGCCAGTGGCAGCACACTCAGAAATCCCGGCATCGCTTCATTCGTCAGAAGGTCGATGATTTCAGCCATGGGGGAATGGGGTGAGTGGATGACGTTCCACACGCAAGATCAGGGGTGGCATGAACGAATCGCAGCCGGCCTGCCCCTCAGCAGCGATCGCGAAACGCCGGGCTGCTCAAGGCTGTTGCGTCTTCGGCCTCGGCACTGTGCTGGGGAAGAAGCCTGACCTGACCCAGTCCCGATCGCTGTCGGCCTTGCCGCCGCGCCTGATCAGCCGCGCAGGGCCAGCTCCCTGCCCCAGCCCCCACGCCATTCCAGACTTGCCGGAGTTCCTGCCCCCAGGACGTCCTGAGCCCCTCTCCTCTTCCCTGCGACCCGTGCGCCTCCGCGGCCATGCCCGCGGCTGCAGCCGTTGTGCCGCTTTGGCGCCAGCAACTGCGTAACCAGCTGGAGGAGCTGCCCAGCGCTCGCCGCCGCCTGCTGCGCAGCCTGGAGCCTGGGGCCAGCGCCCAGCTCCAGCCCTTGTCGGCCGCTGGCAAGGCGGCAGCCCCCCTGCTGGATCTGGCCAGCAACGACTACCTGGGCTTCAGCCGTCACCCAGCGGTGCTGGCGGCCGCGGCCGCTGAACTGGCGGTCAGCGGCCTGGGGGCCGGCGCCTCCCGACTGGTCTCCGGCACCCGGCCGGTGCACCTGCAGCTGGAGGCGGCCCTGGCCGCCTGGCTGGGGCGCGAGCGGGCCTTGCTGTTTCCCAGCGGTTTCCAGGCCAATCTCGCCGCGGTGTCGGCCCTGGCCGATCGCCACAGCCTGGTGCTGGCCGATCGGCTCATCCACCACTCCTTGCTGGCCGGCGTGCGCGGCAGCGGGGCCCGCCTGCAGCGCTTCGCCCACAACGATCCGGCCGATCTGGAGCGGCGGCTGCTGGCGGCCCGGCGACAGCGACCCGCCGGGCGCGTCCTGGTGCTCTGCGAAAGCCTGTACAGCATGGAAGGCAGCAGTCCGCCGCTGGCGGCTGTGGCGGCCCTCTGCGCCCGCCACGAAGCGCCCTTGCTGGTGGATGAGGCCCACGCCCTGGGGGTGATCGGCTCCGCTGGCCGCGGCCTGGCCCATGGGCTGGCGGCTGTGGCGATCGTCAGCGGCACCTTCGGCAAGGCCTTCGGCAGCGGTGGTGCCTTCCTGGCCTGCGATGGGCTGGTGGCGGAGTGGCTGCTGCAGAGCAGCGGCGCCTTCCGCTACACCACCGCCCTCGCTCCGCCCCTGGCTGCCGGCGCCCTGGCGGCCCTCGGCCAGATCCAGAGCGATCCCCAGGCGGCGACGGCCCTGCTGCAGCGCGCTGAGCGCTGGCGCCAGGGATTGGCGGCAGCGGGCTGGCCCCGGCCCCCTGGCAGCGGCCCGATCCTGTCGGTGCTGATCGGAGGCGACGACGACGCCCTGCGGCGGCAGCGACAACTCGAGGCAGCGGGATTGCTCTGCGTTGCGATCCGGCCGCCCACGGTGCCCGCCGGCACGGCCCGGCTGCGGCTGGTGTTGCGCCAGGATCTGCCCGCCGGCACCCTGACGCGCCTGCTGGCGGCCCTGGGACCGCCGCCGGCTCCAGGCCCTCACCGCCCAAACCCGCCTCTGGATCGCCATGTCAGCAGCTGAAGCCGCGGCCCTGCAGGTGATCGCCATGCATGGCTGGTGCGGCGAAGCCAGCCACTGGCAGCCATGGCAGCGCCAATTCGCAGCGCACCACTGGCACTGGCAGAGCGGCGAACGCGGCTACGGCAGCGCCGCAGCGCAGCTCCCGGACTGGCTGGAGCGGGGCGGGCGGCGGGTGGTGATCGGCCATTCGCTGGGCCCCCACCTGCTGCCCGACGAGCTGTTGGCCCAGGCGGAGGCCGTGGTGCTGCTCGCCGGCTTCGGCCGCTTCGTGCCACCTGGCCCCCAGGGGGAGCGCCTCTCCCAGGCCCTGGCGACGATGGCCGACCAGCTGGACGACAGCGAAGCCGCCCGGGCGATGCTGCGCCGCTTCCTGCGCAAAGCCGCCGCCCCCGATCCGATCGAGCTGTCCCCCCCCGGACCGGCGCAGGGCCCATTGGGCCCGGAGCAACGCCAACGGCTGCGGGACGATCTGCAGCTGCTGCACGACACCGCA
>CALPMR020000193.1 GCA_943324725.2 Bordetella parapertussis
CAGCGAGCCGCTGAGGATCAGCCAGGGCACCAGTTGGTCAAACAGGCGGCTGTCGGTGTGCAGCAGCAACAGACCACCCAGCAAGCCCCCCAGGCCGGCCACCGGCAGCAGCTGACGCAGGCGCCGGCCCTGGCCAGCCAGCTGCTGGCGCTGGGCCAGGGTGGCGCCCAGGTAGCCGGGGAACAGGGCCACCGTGTTGGTCACATTGGCCAGCAGCGGCGCCAGCCCCACGGCCGTGAGCGCAGGGAAGCTGATCAGCGAGCCGCCGCCGGCCAGGGCATTGACCAGGCCGGCGGCCACCGCCGCCAGGGCCAGCCAGAGCAGATCCAGCCCCGTCAGTGCGGTCATGATCCGATCGGGAGCTGGCCCTGCCGGGACCGGGCGATCCGCTGGCAGCGAGGCTGCTGCGACGACCGGATCGCCGATCGAGGCACAGGCGAGGCGTTGTGCAGCAGCGTCCTAAAACACCTCAAGAGCATGGCCACCAGGGATCTCATCGCGCCGCCGCAGCGACTCGGCGCAACCTGAAGGGGTGGGGAAGAGTTTGCCCGGATTGGCGAGGCCCCGCGGATCAAACGCCTCGCGCACCAGGGTCATCGTGGCGAGATCGTCCGGGCTGTACATCCAGTCCATGTAGCAGCGCTTGTCGATGCCGACGCCGTGTTCGCCGGTGATGCTGCCACCGGCATCGATGCAGAGCCGCAGGATCTCGGCGCCGAGCGCCTCGACCCGCTCCGCCACCCCCGGCTCGCCGGCCCGGTAGAGGATCAGCGGGTGCAGGTTGCCGTCGCCGGCATGGAAGACATTGGCCACCGGCAGGCCATGGCTGGCGCTGAGCCGCTCGATCGCCGCCAGCACCCTTGGCAGCGAGCCCCTCGGCACCACCCCGTCCTGGAGGTAATAGTTGGGGAAACGGCGCCCGAGGGCGGAGATCGCCGATTTGCGGCCCTTCCAGAGCAGGGCCCGCTGCTCGGCGTCGCGGGCCTCGCGGATGGTGCGGGCACCGGCGCGGCGGCACAGCTCGAAGGCCAGGCTCACCGCGGCCGCCACCTCCTGCTCCTGACCATCGAGCTCGATCAACAGCACGGCCGCCGCATCGGGCGGATATTCATCGCTGCCGAAATAGGCGTTGAGCGCCTCGATGCAGAGCCGATCCATCATTTCCATGCCGGCCGGCAGCACCCCCGCCGCCGTCACGGCGGTGACCGCCTCACCGGCGGCCTCCATCGAGGCGAAATCGGCCAGCAGCACCGCCACGCTCTCGGGGTTGTGCAACAGCCGCAGGGTCACGGCGGTGGTGATGCCGAGGGTGCCCTCGCTGCCGATGAACACACCGCGCAGGTCGAGGCCGGGCATCTCGGCCAGCTCACCGCCCAGGGTGGTGACCTGGCCATCGGGCAGCACCACCTCGAGTCCCAGCACATGGTTGCTGGTGACGCCGTACTTGAGGCAGTGCACACCGCCGGAGTTTTCGGCCACGTTGCCGCCGATGCTGCAGGCCACCTGGCTGGAGGGATCGGGAGCGTAATAAAAACCCTGAGCGGCCACGGCCCGGGTCACCCAGCTGTTGATGATCCCCGGCTGCACGGTCACGCGGCGGTTGGCCAGATCCAGCGACAGAATCGAGCGCATGCGGCTGGTGCCGATCACCAGGGCGGGATTCTCAGCCAGAGCACCACCGGAGAGGCCGGTGCCGCTGCCCCGGGCCACGAAGGGGATGCCCTGGTCATGGCAGAGCCGCACCACGGCGGCCACC
Source organism: Bordetella parapertussis (assembly GCA_943324725.2). GTDB lineage: Bacteria > Cyanobacteriota > Cyanobacteriia > PCC-6307 > Cyanobiaceae > Cyanobium. The sequence goes on from CALPMR020000193.1 coordinate 1,757, forward strand.
TGCTCGGTGGTTTCCGGCAGCACCACCAGCGGCGGCTGGTAGCGGTGCAGGGTGAGGCCATCGCAGTCGTAGGCGAGCAGCTCCTGGCGCGCCGCGATCACCGCCCGCGCCGGCAACAACCGGCGGCACTGCCTGGCCAACCGCTGCCAATCGATCGTGGCGCCTTTGGAGGAGACTCCGGAAACGGCCAGGCTGGAGGCCATCAACCCACGCCATTGCCACACGAACTTACAGAGCAGGAGCGGAACCGCCCGCTTCTGAGTCAAGATGGGCGATGGTTCAATCCCTTCGTCCGCGGATCCTGTCTTGAGTTCGGCCACCCCTTCGGCGCCTGCCACCTCTCCAGGCACGGTTCCTGTCCTCAACACCACCCGTTCCGAGGAAATTTTCGCCGCCGCCCGCCAGCTGATGCCAGGTGGCGTCAGCTCTCCGGTGCGGGCGTTCAAATCCGTCGGTGGTCAGCCGATCGTCTTCGAGCGGGTCAAGGGCGCCTATGCCTGGGACGTGGATGGCAATCGCTACATCGATTACATCGGCAGCTGGGGGCCGGCGATCTGCGGCCATGCCCATCCCGAGGTGATCGCCGCCCTGCACGCGGCCCTCGATCACGGCACCAGTTTCGGCGCTCCCTGCGAGCTGGAGAACCAGCTCGCTGAACTGGTGATCGCAGCGGTGCCATCGGTGGAGATGGTGCGCTTCGTCAACAGCGGCACCGAGGCCTGCATGTCGGTGCTGCGCCTGATGCGCGCCTTCACCGGCCGCGAAAAGCTGATCAAGTTCGAGGGCTGCTACCACGGCCACGCCGACATGTTCCTGGTCAAGGCCGGCTCCGGCGTGGCCACCCTCGGCCTGCCCGATTCCCCTGGCGTGCCCCGCTCCACCGCCGCCAGCACCCTCACCGCCCCCTACAACGACCTCGAGGCCGTCAAGCAGCTGTTCGCTGAGAACCCCGGCGAGATCGCCGGCGTGATCCTTGAGCCGGTGGTGGGCAACGCCGGCTTCATCACCCCGGAGGCCGGCTTCCTGGAAGGGCTGCGCGAAATCACCCGCGAGAACGGCGCCCTGCTGGTGTTCGATGAGGTGATGACCGGCTTCCGCATCAGCTATGGCGGCGCCCAGGCCCGCTTCGGCATCACCCCCGACCTCACCACCCTGGGCAAGGTGATCGGTGGCGGTCTGCCCGTGGGTGCCTATGGCGGCCGGGCCGACATCATGGCGATGGTGGCCCCCGCCGGGCCGATGTATCAGGCCGGCACCCTCAGCGGCAATCCCCTGGCCATGACCGCCGGCATCAAGACCCTGGAGCTGCTCAAACAGCCGGGCAGCTACGAGCGGCTGGAGTCGATCACCAAACGGCTCAGCGATGGCATCGGCGAGGCGGCCCGCGCCGCCGGCCTGCCGTATTCCGGCGGCAGCATCAGCGCCATGTTCGGCTTCTTCCTCTGCGAAGGGCCGGTGCGCAACTTCGAGGAGGCCAAGGCCACCGACACCGCCCGCTTCGGCAAGCTGCACCGGGCCATGCTCGAGCGGGGTGTCTATCTGGCCCCCAGCTCCTTCGAGGCCGGCTTCACCTCCCTGGCCCACAGCGACGCCGACATCGACGCCACGCTCGCGGCCTTCCGCGGCGCCTTCGCCCAGATCGCCTGATGAGCGCAGCTGCCCGGCGCCAGAATCCTGACGCCACGAACCCCCCAGGCCGGAGCGGGCCTGGGGGCATCCGGCTCGCCGCACTCGGCCTGGGCTGGCTGGCCTCTGCCCTGACCCTGGGCGGCTGCGACGGACCCGACCCGGCCCGCAAACCGGTCAACCTCAGCCAGGGGGTACCCCTGGGGGCGGTGCTGGCGATGAGCGGCAACGCCAACGTCTATGGCCAGGACCAGAACACGGGGCTGAGCCTGGCCCTGGCGGAGCTGAACGGCAAGGGCGGCATCAACGGCAAGCCCCTGGCCCTGAAGATCGAGGACAGCGGCAGCGATGAACCCGGCGCCAACGCCGCCTTCAACCTGCAGATCAACCGGGGTGTGCTGGCCCTGATCGGCCCCACCCTGTCCCAGCAAGCCTTTTCGGCCGATCCGATCGCCCAGCGCCGCGGCGTGCCCGTGGTGGCCCCCTCCAACACCGCCACCGGCATTCCCGAAATCGGCCCCTTCATCAGCCGTGTTTCGGCCCAGAGCTCGGTGATCGCGCCGCTCTCGATCGCCAAGGCCCTGCAGCTCCATCCCCAGATCCGCCGAGCTGCGGTGTTCTATGCCCAGGACGACGCCTACAGCAGCGCCGAGACGACGATCTTCCAGAAGGCCCTCACCGCCAGAGGGCTCAAGCCAGTCACGGTGCAGCGCACCCAGCTCAACGACCAGGACTTCCAGAGCCAGATCAGCGCCGCTCTACAGCAGAAACCCGACCTGGTGGTGTTGTCCCTGCAGGCCGTCGACGGCGGCAACATGATCCGCCAGCTGCGTGAACTGGGCTACAAGGGCGTGATCGTGGTGGGCAATGGCATGAACACGCCCAACATCTATCCGATCTGCCAGAAGTACTGCGACGGCATCCTGATCGCCCAGGCCTACAGCCCCGAACTGCGTTCAGCCGCCAACACCACCTTCCTGCGGCGCTTCCAGGCCAGAGAGGGGGGCGCCATTCCGCCCCAGCTCACGGCCCAGGCCTGGACGGCCCTGCAGGTGCTGGCCGAAGCCCTGCAACGGCTGGATCGGCGCCAACCGCTGCAGCAGACCAACCTCGCCGAAGCCCGCAAGGCCCTGATGGCGGAACTCCTCTCGGGCACCTATCAGACGCCGCTGGGGGAGATCCGCTTCACTCCTGAGGGGGAAGTGATCCAGAAGGACTTCTTCGTCGCCCAGGTGCGCATGGATGCCAGCGGCAAGAGCGGGCGCTTCGCGCTCCTCCCCTGATGCCATCACCCCTGACACCATGGTCCCTGACGCTGACGTGATGGCCCAAGGGAGCTGGCGATGGAGCTGATCCAGCTGCTGCTCAACGGTCTGTCGCTGGGGGCGGTGTATGCCCTGTTCGCGCTGGGCTACACGCTGGTGTTTTCGGTGCTGGGGGTGATCAACTTCTCCCACGGCGCTGTCTTCACCCTCGGGGCCTACTTCACCTATCTGCTGATCGGCGGCAAGGCCGGTGCCAATGGTCTGCTCTCCGGGCTGCAGCTGCCATTCGCTCTCCCCTTCGCCCTGGCCCTGCCGCTGGCCGGGCTGGCTTCGGCCCTGGTGGCCCTGCTGATCGAGCGGGTCGCCTTCCGTCCCCTGCGCCAGCGCGGCGCCGACTCCCTGCTGGCCCTGATCTCCAGCCTCGGGGCCGGGGTGATCCTGGTCAATCTGATCCAGTTGCTGATGGGGGCGGAAAGCTATGCCATCCCCATCGGCACCCTCGCTTCCCTGCCGGCCTCCCTCAGCATCGGCGGCGCCAGGGTGCGCACCGTGCAGGTGCTGCTGCTGGCGATCGCCACCCTGCTGCTGGTGCTGCTGAGCGTCTGGCTGGAGGGCAGCCGCAGCGGCAAGGCCCTGCAGGCCGTCTCCGAAGATCCGCTCACCGCCCAGCTGCTCGGCATCGACAGCGACGGCATGATCCGCCTGGCCTTCGGCATCAGCGGCTTCCTGGCCGGGGTCTCCGGCGGCCTGGTGGGCCTGAGCGTCAGCATCGCCGGGCCCTACTTCGGCATCAGCTACGGCCTCAAGGCCCTGGGGGTGCTGGTGCTGGGCGGGCTCGGCAGCGTGCCTGGCGCCGTGCTGGGCGGCTTGATCATTGGCCTGGCCGAGGCCTGCGTGCCGGCCGAACTATCGGGCTACAAAGATGCGGTCTCCTTTGGCTTCCTGTTCCTGGTGCTGTTGATCAGGCCCCAGGGTCTGCTGGGCCGCCCCCAGGCCAACAAGGTGTGATCAGCATGGATGCCGGCCTGCTCGAACAAATGCTGCTGGGGGCCCTGCTAGGCCTATCGGTGTACCTGCCCCTGCGCTG
>CALPMR020000194.1 GCA_943324725.2 Bordetella parapertussis
CTCCTTGAGGATCGGGTCGGCACCATTCCAGAGGGCCAGCGAAAAACAGAGGCGGCACTGTTCGTCGCAGAGGCCCAGCAGGCCGTCTTCGCCCCAGCGATAGACGCGGGAGCGGGCGTGGTCATGGGGAAAGGAGGTCCAGGCGTCGCCGTCGGCGGAGTAGTCCTCCCGCACGGTGCCCCACTGGCGCTCGCTCAGGTAGGTGCCCCAGAGGCCCCACGGCGCCACGTCGTGGTCGCGCTCGGCGATGCGCCGGGTTTCCGAGGGGCTGAGGGTGTCGATCACGTCGGCAGAGACAGAAGCGGTTGTCACAGGGATGCCTTCAGGGCTTCGCCGATGCGCAGGGCGTTGGCGATCACCGTCAGACCGATGCCCACCGAGGGACAGGAGGGCAAGACGCTGGCGTCGACGATCCAGAGGTTGTGCAGCTCATGGCTGCGGCCCTCCAGGTTCACCACCGAGGTGGCCGGATCCGAGCCCATGCGGCAGGTGCCACAGGCACCGCCGATCACCGACAAGGGCGCCTCACCGCGGGGATGGGTGGGAGCTGCCTTGGCCACCAGGGTGAGGGGATCGGCCTCCACAGCCTTGAGGCTGTCGATCCAGCGGTAGACGAGGCGATCGTGGGCTTCGCGGTTGTTGGCCGTGTAATGGATCTGCAGCTGGCTGCCCCGCAGCAGCACGCGGTTGTGGGGATCGGGACGCACGGCGCTCATCGCCCACCAGGTGATCGAGCGCGAGGCGAGTTGCTCAATGCCGAAATCGGGCAGCAGTCGGGTCACCAGGGAGAGCACCGGCGGCGATTCGGCGAACAGGGCATCCTGGAGCACCCCACCACCGCTCTGAATCGAGCCGAGTGGGAAGTCGACGTTCTTGTCGCCCCAGTAGAAGTCGGTGATGCCGTGGCTGCGGCTGTAGCGGCCCGAGTTGGCCGCCGCTGCCAGCTGCAGGATTGTGGTCAGCTGGGGCTTCATCAGGTTGCGACCCACCTGGTCGGAACCGTTGGCCAGGCCGCGGGCGTGGTGTTCAGTGGCGGAGCGCAGCAGGATTTCCGGGGTGCCGATCGCGCCGGCGGCGAGCACCACCTGATGGCCGCGGAACAGCCAGCGCTGGCCGGCGATGTCCACCTCAACGCCGCGCACCTCCTGGCCGCTGGGGTTGACGTGCAGCTGCACCACCCGAGCGTTCTCCTTCACGGTCACGCTGGGGCAGGCGCGGGCCGGATCGACGCCGAACAGTTCGGCATCGCCGCTGGGATCAACGGCCGAATCGGACCAGCTCAGGGGCAGGTCGTAGGGATGGAGGCCCTGGCGCTCGAGGGCGGCGCGCAGTTCGACCAGGAAGGGCTCCACCGGCCTTGGGGCGGCGGGATAGGCGCTGCTGCGGGCAGGCGCGGTGGGATCGGCGCCGGCCACACCGTGGACGCGATAGAGCTGTTCGGCCTGCTCATACCAGGGAGCCAGGTCGGTGTAGCGCAGCTCCCAGTCCGGGGAGTGGCCTTCCTGCAACTTGACGCCAGTGAACTCCTGTTCGCGCATGCGATCGAGCACGCCGCCCCAGATCTTGGTGTTGCCGCCGATGGCGTGCACCATCTGGGGTGAGAAGGGATCGCCGTCGGTGCCGAACCATTTTTCATCGGGGTGATAACGCTCCTTGCGGAACAGATCCACCTCGGAGAGGTTCTGGTCGGCCTGGGGCAAGACGCCACCGCGCTCCAGCAGCAGCACGGAGTGGCCGCCAGCGGCCAGGGTGATCGCCAGCGTGCCGCCGCCGGCGCCGCTGCCGATCAGAATCACGTCGTAATGGCTGTCATCGATGATCATGGCTCAGGCTCTCCAGACATAAAGCAGCACGAACAGGATGATCCAGATCACATCCACGAAGTGCCAGAACAAGGAAGTGGCTTTCACGCCTTCTTCGCCACCGGTGTAGTTACCCGGGATGAAGGACTTGGTCAGCATCAGCCCCATCAACAGGATGCCCGTGGCCACATGCAGGCCATGGAATCCAGTAAGGAGATAGAACGTGCCACCGAAGGTGCCGGAGGTGAAGCCGAACTTGAGTCCGCTCCATTCCACCGCCTGGCCGTAAAGGAAGTAAGCCCCCATGGCCATGGTCAGCAGCCAGAAACCGCGGAACAGCCAGATCTTCTCCTTGGCCTTGAAGTGTTCCGCCACCACCATCGTCAGTGAGCTGGAGACCAGCACCACCGTGTTGATCAGCGGCATGCGCCATTCGAGGCCGTCCACACCGGCGGGCAGCCAGTCGAGGGCGGAGAGACGCAGGATGGCGTAGCCACTGAAGAACGCCAGAAAGATGACGCTCTCTGAGCACAGAAAGATGATGAAGCCAGTGAGATTGTGACTGGCGTGCTGGCCTTCGCCGTGGCTGGCGGCCTGGCCGGGAGGGGGGATGGGGGTGCTGGTCATCGGGTCGCCTCTTGCAGGATGAGCGCTTTCTCGATCTCGGCCTGGTGCTCCACCAGCGGTTCACCACTGCCGTAGCCGTAGGGGCGACTGATCACGGTGGGCACATGCTCGCCGAAGTTGTCCTCCGGTGGCGGAGAGGGCAGCAACCACTCCAGGCCGATCGCATTCCAGGGGTTATGGGTGGCGCGCGGACCGCGGGCCCAGGAGCTGATCATGTTGAGCAGGAAGGGGATGATCGAGACACCCAGCAGGAAGGCGCCCAGACTGGCCAGCACATTCCAGAAGGCGAACTCCGGGTCATAGGAGGAAACCCGGCGCGGCATCCCCATCAGGCCGAGGGGATGCATGGGCAGAAAGTTGAGATTGGCGCCGACGAAGGTGAGCAGGAAGTGCAGCTTGCCCAGCCCCTCGTAGGGCATGCGACCGGTGAACTTGGGGAACCAGTGATAGATGGCGGCGAAGATGCCCATCACGGCGGCGCCGTAGATCACGTAGTGGAAATGCCCGACGACGAAGTACGTATTATTGACGTGAATATCGATCGGCACTGTGGCCAGCATGATGCCGGTGATGCCGGAGAACACAAAGTTGATCAAGCCGCCCAGGCAGAACAGCATTGGTGTGGTGAGCTGCAGCTTGCCGCGCCAGATCGTGCCTAGCCAGGCGAACACCTTCACACCGGTGGGAACCGCGATCAACATCGTGGTGAACATGAACAGGTTGCGCATCCACTCAGGTACCCCACTTGGGAAGAAGTGGTGTACCCAGACGACCAGGCCCAGGCCAACAATGATGAAGGAGGCAAGGCAAACGTAAACATAGCCGAATAATGGCTTGCGCGAATAGACTGGAAAAAGTTCGGAAAAGATGCCGAACACCGGCAGGATGATCACATAGACAGCTGGGTGTGAATAGAACCAGAAAAAATGTTGGTAAAGCACGGGATCACCGCCCCCTTCAGGCCTGTAGAAGGAGGTGCCGGCGGTCAGATCCAGCAGCAGCATGATGGCGCCGCCGGTGAGGGCGGGCAGGCCGATCAGCTGCAGGCTCTGGGCAGCCAGGGCCGTCCAGCAGAACACGGGCATGCGGAAGAAGCCCATGCCCGGGGCGCGCATGCGCAGGATCGTGGTGACGAAATTCACGGCCCCCATGATTGAAGACACGCCCGAAAGAGCCACGGCCACCAGCCACAGGCCCTGACCGCTGATCAGGTTGCCGAGGGGGTTCTGGATGCTCACCGGCGGATAGGACCACCAGCCGGAGTAAGCAGGCCCGCCTGGCACAAAGAAGCTGGCGATCAGCAGGCTGCCGAAGATGGGTACCAACCAGAACGCCACGGCATTCAGTCGTGGGAAGGCCATGTCGGGGGCGCCGATCATGGTGGGGATCAGCAGATTATTGAGCCCGTTGAGAATCGGGAAGATAAACAGGAACAACATGATTGTTCCGTGCATCGTGTAGAGCCCGTTGTACACGGTGCGATCGACGAGATCCGAGGCGGGTGTGATTAATTCTCCTCGGATGATCATGGCCAGGAAGCCACCGATCAGAAAAAAGAAGAAGGCCACCACGATGTACTGAATGCCAATCACCTTGGCATCGGTGTTGAAGCCGAAGTAGCGGGTCCAGCTTTGGCCTTCTTCTGAATTGACGAGGGGAATCGTGCTGGTCATGGCCTCAGGAGTCGTGGGGGAGGGTGTTGGAACCGGGAACGTTCACCTGAGGGGCAGGAGCGGGACGCACGGTGGCCCAGCCTGGATTGCTCTGCTTCTGCCGCTTGTCATATTCGCCAACGGCATCACTGAGGCCGCTCTGTAGAGGTTCGGAAGCAGCCTGTTTCAACCAGGATTGGTACGCATCGGCACTTTGTACAACCACATCGGCCTGGTTGGTCGCGAACCAGGTGCCGCTGAACTGGGAATCCCTGAGCCGATAGCGACCCTCGCGGGTGGGGGTGAGGGTGAAGTCGATCGCCTTGCCGGGAATCACATCCTGCTTGAGCCGGAAGGCTGGGATGTAGAAGCCATGGATCACATCATCGGAGGTGAGCCGGAAGGTGACCGGCTTGTCCACTGGTAGATGCAGCTCCGTCGACGAGACCTGGGCATTGGGATAGCGAAACTCCCAGGACCATTGGCGGGCGATCACTTCAATCGATTCGGCCGGCAGACGATCGCCCGGGTAGCCGCCCTGCGCCTCAATGGCGTTGTGGGGATGGATGTGCTCCATCGGGCCGAGGATGCCAAGTTCATGGTTGATCCGCATGGCGTAGATCGCGATGCCCATGACGATGGCCAGGGGAATCAGGGTCCAGATCACCTCCAGTTTGGTGTTGCCCTCGATCGGTTCGGCATCGCTGGTGTCGTATTTCTCGGCCCGATGCATCAGCACCACCCAGGCGATGACCGACATCACGCCAAGGAAAACGAAGCTGCCCAACCCGGTCTCGAAGCTGAACAGCCCATCCACCAGGGGAGCGGCATTCGAGGCCTGCACGGGCAGCCAGTGATAGGCCTGGCCGGCCATCCAGACACTGATCAGCACCAGCAGGCCGATCCAGAGGGCCAGGGCTGCCAGGGCGATGGGTCCGGGGCGGCGCGGGGACGAGGAGGTCATGGGGAAGAAAGCCCTAAGGGAGGGCGTTGCGGAGATCGGCCCCGGTGGCCAGGAGCTGGTCGGCGGTGATGTGGACGCCGAATTCGCCCGCCAACTCGGCTCCGAGGGTGCCGTGCAGGCCGATGACCAGAAACAGGCCGAGGCCCACCAGCAGGTACAGCCATTGCACCTGGCGCCCCATGTCGCGGCGCCAGAGGAAGCGCTGATAGCCGCGCCAGACCGTCATGGCGATGATCGCCAGCAGGATGGCAACGCCACCGACGCCATGCAGAAGCATGGTTTCCATGCTCTGCAGGCCGATGGTGCTGGTGACACCGGGGATCGGCACCGCCAGCAGCATCTCGAAGAAACCGGCCGCCACCGTGAAAAAGCTGACCACGGCGCAGGCCAGCAGGTTGTACCAACCCACGTCGTGGAAGCCGGCCCGGGTGATCGGCAGGGCCAGAAAGCGGAACACCCGCTTTTCAATCGGATAGAGGGCGCCGGCGATGTCGAAGGCGATGGCGATCACGAACAGGCCGATCGTGAAATGGACCAGGGTCGGATGGATCGGCAGGCTGTAGGGCAGATCGTTGGCACCCAGCCAGCCGGCCAGCTGATGGATCGGCGAGTCGGCCGGCAGGGTGGTGATCTCCAGCAGCAGCTGGGGGTACGCCACGGCAGGCAGGAGCAGGGGGAAGGCCATC
>CALPMR020000195.1 GCA_943324725.2 Bordetella parapertussis
CCGCTCGGGCGCCAGAGGCAGGCGCTCCCGGGGTCGCTCCGCCCGGGAGGAGTCCTCGGGTTGTTCGTCCCAGTCGGAGCGCGCTCTGCTCTCGGGCTCCCGGCCGTAACGGATCTCTTGCTCGCGTTCAGGGCTCAGGGGGGACCTCCGCAGCTCTCGCTCGCCCTCCGGCTGCTGATCGCGCCAGCGGCTTGACTCCAGGCGTTCGGCGGAATCTTCGTCGCGCCGGCGCAGCCCGGGCTGGGGTTCGCTGTCGAGCCGGTCGAAGTCCTCCCCCCGGTCCCGTTCAGGCCGCTCCAGAGCGCCACGCCCTGGCTCACGACGTGGCCGCTCCGGCCGTTCGAAGTCTTCGCGATCGCGATCGCCCCGATCCCGCTCGAACGGCTCCGGCTCGCGCCGAAGCGAGTCGAAACGCCCGCGCTCCGAGGGCTCGAAATCCCGCTGGCCGAATTCGCTCTGGCGGAAATCGGAACGGTCGTCGTCGGCGCGGTCCGCTTCCCGGCGGCCGGGCTCCGGACCGTCCAGGTCGTCGTCGAGATAGCGGCGCTGGCGCAGGGGCTGGCGCTCGCGCCGGTCCTCCAGTTCGAGGTAGTCGAGTTCGCTGTCGTTGACGACGGCGCGACTGGTGGCTGGCTGGATGCGGCGCTGCTCAGTGGCGCTGGGCTGGCCCGCCGGCAGCTGGTTTTCAGCCGGCACAGCGCCGCTGCGGAAACGCTCCCGTTCCTCCTGCTCCCAGCTGCTGCCGCCGATGCCGAGTTTTTCAAGCAGCCCGGTGCCGAGTTGCTTGAGTTTTTCTTCGGCTCCCTCGTAAACAATGATGCGATCGGTGCCGCTGCTGACGATTTCGCCCACGGCCAGTTCCCAGGTGCTCAGCACCCCTTCGCCCAGCAGAGGCACCCCCAGCGCACCGAGCACCAGGGTGGTGAGCTCGCCGGTCTCGATGTCGAAGCTGAAGCCCAGCACCCGGCCGAGCTGGGCACCGGCTTCGGTCACCACCTGGCAGTTGATGACCTTGCTGTAACGCTCGGGATTGAAGCCCTCGGAGAGGGAATCAGCGGAATCCACCAGAATCACATCACCCACCTGGCGGATGCTCTCCAGCGGCATCCAGCGGGGCAGGCCCGGCAAAAAGCGGGTGAGGGGATTGTCCCGCAGTCCCAGGGCCACCACTTCACGCCGATCGATGTCCACCACCACTTCGCCCACCACACCCAGCCGCCGGCCGGTGTCACGGGTGATCACCTGGGTGCCCATCAGCTCGGAGCGCAGCCAGAGTCGATCACTCGGGGCGGGTGCGTTCGGATCCGTCGCCGGCGGGATGGAAGAGCTCAAGTCACGGGCACCAGTCGGCCCATTGTGAACCACCCCGCCATTCAGGCCGCCGGCGGCAATCCGACCACCTGGGTGTGGGCGCCACGGGCCTGGGTGACCCCGATCGTGCGGGTGGCGGCGGCGATCATCGGCCGCCGGTGGCTGACCACCATGAACTGGGCGTCGTCGGCCTGGCTGGCGATCAGGGCTGCCAGGCGCTCGACGTTGACGCCATCGAGGAAGCTGTCGACCTCGTCGAGGGCGTAGAAGGGCGAGGGCCGGAAGCGCTGCAGGGCGAACAGGAAGCTGAGGGCCGTGAGCGACTTCTCGCCGCCGGACATCGAGGCCAGCCGCCGCACCGCCTTGCCCTTGGGATGGGCCACCAGGGTGAGCCCTCCCTCCAGCGGCTGTTCCGGGTTCTCCAGCTGCAGATGACCCTCGCCATCGGAGAGGCCGGCGAAGATCGTGCGGAAGTGGCCATCAACGGCGCGGAAGGCCTCCAGGAAGGCCTCCTGGCGCAGGGTGGCGACGGTTTCGATGCGCAGCAGCAACTCCTGGCGCTCCTTGCTGAGCACGTCCAGCCGTTCCCCCAGCTCCGCCAGGCGGATCTCCAGCTGTTCCAGCTCCTCGAGGGCCAGCATGTTGACCGGTTCGAGAGCCTCCATCCGCTGCTGCAGGCGGCGCAACTCCTCCTGCAGAGCCTCCAGGCCCGCCTGCCGCAGCTCTTCGGGCAGGTCGGGCAGGGGATCGGGCAATTCCCGCTCCAGCTGCTCCAGCCGCAGGCTCTGGCTGCGGCGCTCCTCCTCCAGTGCCAGCCGTTCCTCCCCCAGCCGCTGCAGTTCCCACTGGCGCTGCTGCAACGCCTGCCGCTGGCGTCCCACCTCGGCCTCCGCCGCGTCCCGGGCCCGGCGCCGTTCGCCGAAGCGGGTGCTGAGTTCGTTCTGGCGGGTCTCGAGTTCCTGGCGTCGTTGCTGGTCCGCCTGCTGCCGTTCCTTCCACTGCTGCCGCTCGGCGACCAGGGTGTTGACGGCCTGGACCAGCCGCCGTTCATCACCACCGAGAGCCTCCAGCTGGCTGCCCAGTCGCTCGCTGCTGAGAGCGCGCTCCCGTTTGGCCGCCAGCAGGTTGTCGCGGTTCTGGCGCGCCTCACTCAGGGCCCGGTCGGCGCCTTCCAGCTCGCTCTGCAGCCCTTGCCAACGGGCGCTGTCGGCATTGCCACTGGCCTCGGATTCGGCCTGCTCCAGCGCCACCAGGGCTGCCTGCAACGGCGCGCAGCTGGCGCCCAGCTCCTGCAGTCGGCGGTGGTCTGTGAGCTGATCGGCGCCCAACTGCTCGAGCCTGGTCTGCAGCTGGCGGCTGCGCTGCAGCTGGGGATCGAGGGAACGCTGGGCGGCCTTGCGCTCCGCCTCCAGGGCCGCCTGGCGCCGCTGTTGCTCCTGGAGCCGCGGCCGGAGCTGCTCCAGGCCGTGGGCCAGTTCGGCTTCGCGGCGGCGGCAGGCCAGCAGGCTTTCGCCCAGCTCCAGCAGCCGGCGTCGCAGCGGTTCGGCCTCGTCGCTGTCACTGCTGCTGCCGAAGCCGAGCTGACCCGAGCGCTGCTGCAGGCTGCCGCCGGTCATGGCGCCGCTCTTTTCGAGCAGCTCGCCTTCCAGGGTCACGGCCCGGCAGCGGCCCAGTTCCTGGCGGGCGCTGGCCAGATCGGCGAACACCAGCGTGTCGCCGAAGACGTAGCGGAACACCTCGCCGTAGACCGGCTCGTAGCGCACCAGATCGACGGCCCGGCCCACCAGGCCTGCGCCCGCACTTCCACCGGTGCCGCCGCCGCGCTGCAGGGCGGCGCCACGGCTCTGGGACGGGGCCGATCCGGAACCACCGCGGATCTTGTTGAGCGGCAGGAAGGTGAGCCGGCCGGCCCGGCGGCTCTTGAGCAGGTCGATGGCGCGGGCGGCGATGCGGTCGTCCTCGACCACCACCTGGGCCAGGCGACCTCCGGCGGCCACCTCCAGGGCGATCCGATGGCGTTCGTCCACCTCTGCCAGCTGGGCCACCGGTCCATGGATGCCCTCCAGACCCGACTCCAGCAACAGCCGCAGGGCGCCGGTACCGCGGCTTTCCTGCAGGGTTTCACGGCGGCTGTCGAGCCGGGCGATGTCGCGCTCCAGGCCGCTCTGCTCCTGTTCCAGGCGGCTGCGGGTGCGCTGTTGCAGGGCCAGAGCCTCCGCCAGCTCCTGCGCCTGGGTCTGCTCGCGCCCCAGGGACGCCAGCAGCAGCTGGTCCTCGGCGGCCAGGGCCTGGAGCCGCTGTTCGCCGTCCTGGTGGGCGCTGCCCTCCTGCTGCTGTTCAGTCCTGAGCTCGACCAGGCGGACTTCGCTCTGGCGCAGGCGTTCCTCCAGTTGCTGGCGTTCGGCCAACAGGGGACCCAGCTGATCCTGTCGCTCCTGCCGCTCGCGGCTGCGACGTTGCTGGGCTTCCAGCCAGGTACCCGAGCGATCGGCCACCTCGCCAAGCCGGCGCCGGGAGAGCTCCACGGCGGCCTCGGCGCTGCGGCAGGCCTGTTCCGCCTGATCGAGGGCGCTGGCGTCATCGGTTGCCTCCAGCGCCTGGCGCTGCTGACGCAGTTCGCCCTGTTGCCGCTGCAATTCCAGCCGCTGGCGCTGCAGCCCCTCCGCATCGAGCTGATGCTTCTCGGCCTGGCGGGCCAGTTCGCGCTCACCGGCCTCCAGACCGGCCAGTTCGCTCTGCACCGCCAGCAGCTGGTCTTCGCCCAGTTCCTTCACCTCCGCCTGCAGCACGTCGAGGGCCTTGCTGCTCTCCTGCAGAGCCAGCTCGGCGGCGGCGATCACCTGACGCTCCTGCTCCTGCTGCAGGCCCAGGGCCGCATGGCGGCTGCGGACCAGCTCCAGTTGCTGGCGGGCCGCTTCACAGGTGAGCAGCTGTTCCTGCTGGCGGCCGATATGGAGGCGCTGGCGCAGCTCCTGGTAGCTGCGGGCCTTGGCGCAATCGCGCTCCAGCTTCTGGCGACCCACCAGCAGCTCCTGTTCGACGATGCGACAGCGCTCCTGCCGTTCCTGCACCTCGTCGAGCTTGCCGCGGCTCTGCTCGATGCGGCTGTCGAACAGGGCCACGCCGGCCAACTCATCGATGATGCCGCGGCGATCGCGGGCGCTCATCGAGACGATGCGGGTCACGTCCCCCTGCATCACCACATTGCTGCCATCGGGGTCGATGCGCAGGCGCCGCAACTGGGTCTGCAACTGCTGCAGGTTGCAGGCCACGCCATCGGCGCTGTAACTGCTGCTGTAGGTGCCGCCCCGGGCCACCCGCAGCCGCCGGGTGACACTCCATTGCCGCTGTCCCGGTTGGATCCAGGGACCCTCCGCCGGGGCCTCCAGTCCGGCTTCAGCCTCATCGGGCTGCCAGTCGCCCAGATCGAAGTGCACCGTGACGGTGGTTTCGGCCGCCTTGCCGTCACGCAGCACGGCGGAGTTGACCAGATCCGGAAGCCGTTCGGCCCGCATGCCCCGGCTGTTGGCCAGGCCCAGACAAAAAAGCACCCCGTCCAGGATGTTGCTCTTGCCGGAGCCATTGGGGCCGGTGACCACGGTGAAGCCGCTCTCGAGCGGAATCGTGACCGATCCACCGAAGGACTTGAAGTGGCTGAACGCAACCTGCTTGATGTGAACCAACAGGCCCGCCCGCCGAGCACGCTCAATTTAGCGAAGTGGCTGACGCTGCCAAGGGGCCTCTCTAGGTTGGTCACACGGCTGCGCCGATCCCTTGCCACGCCAGCCCTGACGCCATGGACCCGGAGACCAGTGCCCCCTCGGCATCCCCAGCCCCGAATGGCAGCGAGTCGGTTCGGAACAGCGGCGAGCCGTCGGTGACGCCTCCAGTGCTGGGGGTGTTCCGGGAGCGTTTCGACTCTCTGTTGCCGCGCATCCAGCGGGAATGGCCCGAGGTGGCCCGCCACACCCTCGAAGCCACCCGGGGCAGCCTGGATGGCGTCGCCGAGGTGATCAGCCGCCAGACCGGGCTGACCGCAAGCGGTGTCAAGCAGCAGCTGCTCGATCTCCTTCAGGTCACCACCGAGCAGGCGGGCCAGGTGGCCGACGGCCTGAGGCCACTGGAAGAGCAGCTCGAAGGCCTGCTCGATGAACTCAACAGCACCCTGAGGCCCCGCATCGAGAAGCCGGTGCGCGACAAGCCCCTGCTGGCACTCGGCATTGCCGCCGGCGTCGGTCTGCTGGTGGGCCTGTTGCTCTCCTCCGGACGGCGTTCGGCATGAGTCGCTCCTCCTTCGGCAAGGTCACGGCGCTGATGGCGTCGGTGATGGACGTGCATGTCCGCCTCGCCATGCAGGAAG
>CALPMR020000196.1 GCA_943324725.2 Bordetella parapertussis
CCGCCCAAGGCCAGTGGAGCTGGCGGCTGAACTGCTGAGCACCAGCCCCGAGGCGGTGATCGACGATCCCGCCGTGGACATCGTCGTGGAGGTGATGGGCGGTCTGGAGCCGGCCCGCAGCCTGATCCTGCGCGCCATCGCCGCCGGCAAGCCGGTGGTGACGGCCAACAAGGCGGTGATCGCCCGCTACGGCGAGGAGATCGCGGCGGCGGCAGCCGCCCGGGGCGTCTATGTGCTGATCGAAGCCGCCGTCGGCGGCGGCATCCCGATCATCGAGCCGCTGAAGCAGTCGCTGGGCGGCAATCGCATCCAGCGGGTCAGCGGCATCATCAACGGCACCACCAACTACATCCTCAGCCGCATGGCCACTGAGGGGGCGGCCTACGCCGACGTGCTGGCCGACGCCCAGCGCCTGGGCTACGCCGAAGCCGATCCGGCCGCCGATGTGCAGGGCGGCGACGCCGCCGACAAGATCGCGATCCTGGCCGGCCTGGCCTATGGCGGGCCGGTGCCCCGGGCCGGCATCGCCACCGAGGGCATCGACCGCCTCGATGCCCGCGATGTCGCCTATGCCGCCCAGCTGGGTTTTGTGGTCAAGCTGGTGGCCACGGCCGAGCGGCTGGGCGCTGGCGCCGAAGCCGCCGGCGAACCGGTCCAGCTCGATGTGCGCGTCCATCCGACGCTGCTGCCCAAGCAGCACCCGCTGGCGGGAGTGCATGGGGTGAACAACGCGATCCTGGTGGAAGGCGATCCGGTCGGCCAGGTGATGTTCTACGGCCCGGGCGCCGGTGCTGGCCCGACGGCCTCGGCGGTGGTGGCCGACATCCTCAATATCGCCGGCATCCGCCAGGTGGGCGGCGCCGAGGCGGGCCTCGATCCGCTGCTGGCGGCCAGCAGCTGGCGCCGCTGCGAGCTGGTGGATGGCTCCAGCAGCCGCCATCGCAACTACGTGCGCCTGCACACCCGCGATGAGGCCGGGGTGATCGGCCGCATCGGCAGCTGCTTCGGCGCGGCGGGTGTCTCGATCCAGTCAATCGTGCAGTTCGAAGCCCGCGAAGGTGATGGCAACACTGACCAGAGCGGCGAAGGGCCCAGCCAGGACGATCCCGGCGCTGGGCCTTGCGCAGAGATTGTCGTGATCACCCATGAGGTGCAGGAATCCCACTTCCGTCAGGCCCTGGCGGCGATTGAAAACCTCAGCGAAGTCACCACCGTGGCGGCCTGTCTGCGCACGCTTTAAACCAGAAGCGCCTGGGCCAGAGCCGCATCCCGACGACCATGCCCCAGGCCCCAACCCAGGCTCCCGTCCTTGGCTGGGGCCTGGGCTGGGGCCTGGGCGGAACGAAAGGCCGGCCCTGCGACTTGCCGCACCCTGACGTTGCACCGCCAGCACGCTCCGCGTCGCCGCCGTCCATTCCTGGCGCCGAACGCCGTGCCTCAGTCTTCGAATCAACACCGCTGCCCTGGACGGCCAGCCAGCCCTGCCACAGCGGCCTTCTCGATCACGCCGATCAGCAACGCTGATCAGGCCAGGGCGCAGCGCGGCCCGTCCTGGGGCAAAGTGGAAGAAATGTTGAACATCCCATCCCGCCGCGTCGGCCACCACCCCGTTCCCCGCAGATCAGCGATCCCATGGACTCAAGCCATGTCGTGATCTGCTCACCGACCTCAACTTTTGTATCGAGTCCAACCTTCCGTCCCGGCACAAGTCGGGAGCCTGGGTACAGCCCAAGCCGCACAGAGCCGCACCCAGCTCTCAGTCTCAATCCTTTCCTGCCGCAGCGATCAGATCCCCCTCTCCCCTCCGCCACCACGCTCCTTTCCCTGTCCCTCCTTCCCCCCATCCCTGCTCTGTTTCAGATCCCCTGCGCCACACCCATGACACGCTCCACCCCCAATCTTCATCAGGGCGACTGCATCGAACTGCCGGATGGCGGCGAAGACGGCCAGATGTATCAGGTCATCGGCGTTGATGATCGCGGCGATCGCTGCTGGTTGCGGGCCTGGCCCCTGGCCCGCCACGGCTCCCCCGTTTTCGAGCTCTCCCTGCGACAAGTTCAGACGGCCGCCCACCGTCGTCCCCACAGCGCCACCTGCCGGTCTTGAATGGGGCCGCCCTGAGCCTCTGGGATTGCCTCCGATCGCGGCCCTGACTGATTTCCCAGGGCGTCTTCGCCGGTTCTGCGGCCAGCGGGGCCGGCATCCAGGCCTGGTGAGTCCCCAACGTGCGAGCCCACAATCGCCGCAGTTCGCCCCGCTGCTGGCAGCGCTGCTGCTGCTCCTGCCAGCCCTGGTCGCCTGCCAGCCGAGCCGGCCCAAGGGCATCCTGGTCGTGGCCACCAAGAGCCGCATCGACTCCCTCGATCCCGCCGCAGCTTCGCGGGTGGGGATCATGCAGGTGCTCAGTGCCCTCGGCGATCCCCTCTACGCCATCGCCCCGGACGGCCGCATCGAACCCCGGCTGGCCACGGCCCTGCCCCGGCTCAGCGCCGATGGCCGCCGCGCCCGCATCCCCCTGCGCCAGGGCGTGCTGTTCCACGACGGCACCCGCTTCGATGCCGAGGCCATGGCGTTCTCGCTGCGGCGGTTCATGGCGATCGGCACCCTCGGCTTTCAGCTCAGCGACCGGGTGCGGGCTGTGCGGGTCACCGGATCCCATGAGCTGGAGCTGGAGCTGAAACAGCCCTTCAGCCCCCTGCCGCGGCTGCTGAGCGCCATCTTCCTGACCCCGATCTCGCCGACGGCTTACCGGGCCTACCGCGACAAGCCTCTGGCCGATCGCTTCGTCGGCACCGGCCCCTACCAGCTCAGCTTCTTCAGCCCCCAGCAGCAGCGCCTCAGCCCCTGGCCCCGCTACTGGGGATCGCGGCCCCGCAACGGCGGCCTCTCCCTGGTCACCCTCAGCAACTCCACCGCCCTGTTCGGCGCCCTGCGCAGCGGTGAGGTGGACCTGCTGCTCTCCAGTGGTCTCGAGACCGACCATCAACGGGCCCTGCACCGCGATGCCCAGGCCGGCCGCCTGCGCGAAGCGATCGGTCCGGCCCTGGAAATCGGCTTCCTGTCGCTGCTCAGCGACCAGCCGCCCTTGAACTCCCTGGTGCTGCGCCAGGCGATCGCCCACAGCCTCGATCGCCGCACCCTCAGCGACCGGGCCAGCCTCGGCATCAGAGCCCCCCTGCGCCAGCTGGTGCCGCCGAGCCTGCCCGGCTCCGCGGCCGATGTCTGGCCCGCCTACGATCCCGGCCGCGCCCGCCAGCTGTTCCGTCAGGCGGGCTACTGCCAGGGCAGACGCTTCAGCCTGCCGCTCACCTTCCGCTCCGACATCCCCACCGATCGCCTGCTGGCCCTCACCTGGCAGGCCCAGCTGCAGCGCGATCTGGGCGACTGCATCAGCCTGGAGCCGACCGGCATGGAATCCACCACCGCCTATGACCAGCTCAGCAAGGGCGCCTTGGTGATGTTCTTCTACGACTGGAGCGCCGACTATCCCGACGCCGAGAACTTCCTGGTGCCCCTTCTGGGCTGCGAGCAGCCCCGCGGCAACCGCTGCCTCAAGGGCAACAGCGCCCTGAGCGGCAGCTTCTGGAGCGCCCCCGGCCTCGATGCTCAGCTGCAGAAGAGCAGCCGGCTGGCCGGCGCAGCCCGCCTGGCCCTGCTGCATACGATCCAGCGCCGGGCAGCCGCCGCCAGCCCCTATCTGCCGGTCTGGTTGTCAGCGCCGGTGGCCTGGGCCAGGCCCCAGCTCAGCACACCCCGCTTCGATGGCTCCGGCCGGGTGCTGCTGGGTGAACTGCAGCGCCGCGAAACCCCAGCTGCAGGGAACCAGCCATGAGCCGCCGCTCCGAGCTGCTGCGCTATCTCGGCGCCCGCCTGGCCCTGGCGCCGCTGATGCTGTGGTTGATCGCCAGCCTGGTGTTCCTGCTGCTGCGGGTGGCTCCGGGGGATCCGATCGATGCCCTGCTCGGCCCCAAGGCCCCAGCCGCCGCCCGGGCCGCCCTGCGCCATCAGCTCGGCCTCGATCAACCGCTGCTCGGCCAGTACGGCCATTTCCTCAGCCAGTTGCTGCATGGCGATCTGGGCCTCTCCCAGAACAGCCAGGAGCCGGTGCTGGGCATCATCCGCGCCAGCCTGCCCGCCAGCCTGGAGCTGGGGGTGGTGGCCCTGCTGCTGGCGGCGCTGCTGGGACTGGCCGTGGGCTTCAGCGGCATCGCCCGGCCCGAGGGCAAGGTGGATCTGGCCGGTCGGCTGTTCGGCATCGGCACCTATGCCCTGCCGCCGTTCTGGGCGGCGATGGTGGTGCAGCTGGTGTTCGCCGTCTGGCTGGGCTGGCTGCCGGTGGGCGGCCGCTTTCCGCCCACGCTGCTGCCGCCGCAGGGCAGCGGCTTCTACCTGTTCGACAGCCTGCGCGCCGGCAATGGCCAGCAGTTCTGGGGGGCGATGCGCCATCTGGTGCTGCCGGCGGCGACGCTCGGCGTGCTGCTCAGCGGCATCTTCACCAATGCCCTGCGGCTCAATCTGCGCCGCGCCCTGGGATCGGACTACGTGGAGGCGGCCCGCAGCCGCGGCCTCAGCGAAACCCGGGTGGTGCTGCGCCATGCCCTGCCCAACGCCCTGTTACCGGTGCTGACGATCACCGGCATCACCGTCGCCTCCCTGATCGGCGGCGCCCTGTTGATCGAGGTCACCTACTCCTGGCCAGGCATCGCCTACCGGCTGCAGGAGGCAATCGCCCAGCGCGACTACCCCCTGGTGCAGGGCATCGTCGTCGTCGTGGCCGGCTTGGTGGTGCTGGTCACGGTGGCGGTCGATCTGCTGGTGGCCGTGCTCGATCCACGCATCCGCTTCTAGGCGGCGCCGCCGGGCCTAGGGCGGCAACCGATCCCGCCACTGGCGGGCCGCGGTCTGGTCGAGCACATAGGCCGTCACCCCCTGTTGCCGGCGCACCTGGGAGGGCAGCGGCTGGGGCTGCTGCAGGGTCTGCAGGAAGTCGCTGCAGAGGCCCAGCAGCAGCCCCTGCACCAGCAGCGGATCCACCCCCACCAGCTCACTGCCGAGCCGGAACACCACCTCCTCCCGCTCCGCCATGCGCACCGGCGAGAAATGGCTGCCCCCTTCCACCAGCACCAGCCGGCTGCTGCCAGCCGCAGCCGGCAGGAACAGGCTGAGCTGCTCCTCCAGCGGCGGGGTGACCAGATCGAGGCTGCCGCCCACCATCAGCGTCGGCACCGGCAAGGCCGCCAGCGCCCCATGGGGCCAGAGCAGGCTGCCGAAGCTGTTGAACAGCAGCACGCCCCGCAGATCGGCCGGACGGGGCAGGGCCCTGGGCAGCCCGATGCTGGCCAGCTGGCACTGCAACAGGCGCGAAGGATTGCCGAGCGGCAGGCGCTTGATCGCCTTGCGACAGCGGGCCTCCAGCCCGGGCTCCGGCCGCGCCCCTGCCGCCAGCAGGGCCGTCAGGCCACCGAGGGAGTGACCCACCAGAACCACCCCGTCACCCTGAACCGACAGGCGCCCCTGACGTTGGGCCGCCAGCACCGCTGCCACAGCCCGCAGCCGCACCGCCAGGGGTTCGGCCCCCGGCGGTGGACTTTGGCCGTCGAGTGCAGCCTTGAGGGCCTGGCCATCACTGCCGGGATGCTGCACCACCACCACCGACCAGCCGCGCCGAG
>CALPMR020000197.1 GCA_943324725.2 Bordetella parapertussis
ACCGCCATCAGAACCAGTGCCGTGGCGATCAGGGCGCCGATCAATTCGCCCATGCAGTCCAGAGCTGCCTGGCGGGGGCGCATGCCACGCTCGAGATTCTTCGACACCGCTTCAATCACCACAATGGCGTCATCGACGACAAGGCCGGTTGCCAACACGAGACCGAGCAGCGTGAGCTGGTTGATGGAGAAGCCGAAGGCCTTGATGAAGGCAAAGGTGCCGACCAGAGAGATTGGAATCGCCAGACTCGGAATCACCGTGGCGCGCCAGTCCTGCAGGAAGAGATAAAGGATCAGCAGCACCAGCACGATCGCCAGACCCAGGGCGTCCACCACGCCCTCAACGGCGGATTCGATGAACTGGCCGATGTTATAGATCTCGCTCACCGTCACACCGGGCGGCACCGTCTGGCTGAACTGATTCATCACCGTCACCACCGCTTCGGATACATCCAGAGCGTTGCTCTCCGGTGTCTGGAAAACGGCAACGGTGAGCGCAGGCGACCCCTCCTTGCTGACAGCCGCCTGACCAAAGCTGTTGAAGCCATAGATCGCTTGGCCCACATCCTTGAGCCTCAGCAGATTCCCCATCGGCGAGCGTCCGACGATGAGGTTGTTGAGATCATCAACGGAGATCAGATTGCCATTGTTCTGCACCAGAATCGGATAGGCGAACTGCTGATCACCTCCGGAAGGCGGACCGCCGACGATGCCGCCGACTGACACACTGTTCTGACTCTTGACCGCCGCTACCACCTGATCAGCGGTGAGACTGTTGGCAGTGAGCTTGATCGGATCAATGAACAACCAGAAGGCTGGGTTGCTGCCCCCCAGCAGGCTGACATTGGCAACACCAGGAACACGGCCCAGCTGGTAATAAAGGTTCTCGTAGATCAGGCCATTGAGATATGAGGAGTCAAATTGTCCCTTGGTCGACGAAACCTGATAAGCCAGCAGGATCGATGGGGTGCTTTGGGTCACTGACACACCCGTTGCCTGCACCTGCTGGGGCAATTGCGGCATCGCCAGGGAAACGCGGTTCTGCACGTTCACCTGGTCAATATTGATGTCGGTGCCTTCGTTGAAGTAGACCGAGATCACACTTGTGCCAGTCATATTACTGGTGGATGAAATATAATTAGCTCCGGGCACACCGTTGATCTGTTGCTCAATCGGATTGGTGACAGCCTGCTCGGTCACCACGGAGTTGGCACCGCCGTAGTTGGCCGTCACCTGAATCAGCGGTGGTGCGATGTTCGGCAGATTTTCAATCGACAAACTGGGGATCGCGATCAGCCCCACCAGCACGATCAGGATGCTGCAGACGGTGGTCAAGACCGGCCGCTTGATGAAATTATCGGAAAGCGACATGTCGGTCTCAGTTTCTGGGGCCGCTGGGGGCCACCTTGACGGGAATCCCGGATCGCAGCAGGGCGGTGTTGCTGACCACCACCTGATCCCCCTGGCTCAGCCCCCCCAGCACAGGGAAGGCATTGCCCTGCATCGGGCCGAGCCGCACCGGCACCTGCACGGCGATCGGCGTGCTGCCCGGCAACTTCTCGAGGGCCTGCTTCTGGGCAGGCAGCACCTGGGTGGAGGCCTTGATCCTGGCCAGCACCTGGCGCAACGGATAGAGCTTGAACACGAACGGCTGGGACGCCTTCATCTGCACCGCCTGGGCGGGCACAGCCAATTGCTCGGCCATCCCGGTGATGATGCGATTGCTGACATATTGACCGGTTTTCAATTGGCCACTGAGGTTGGGGAATGCGGCCTTGACCAACACCGTGTTCGGTGAAGACTTGTCATCGTTCTCGCCGTAATAAGGGGAGATGAACACAACCCGGCCCACGCCCTGCACCGGGGGATTCCCCTGACTCTGCACCGTCACCGGCAGCCCGAGGCGGACCTGACCAGCCTGGGTGGCGGGCACATCCATCAGGGTCCAGAGCATGGTGTTGTTGACGATGCCGGTGATCGCCTGGCCCTTCTGCACAAAATCGCCCAGCTTGACGGTGTCGAGGTTGCCGAGGATGCCGTCGATCGGGGCGGTGACGAACTTGTAGCCCAGGGTGGCGGCACTGGATCGGACCCGATCCCGGCTCTGCAGGGCCTGGGTCACGTAGTAATCGCGGTCCTTGGTGGACACCGCACCCTGGTCGTTGAGGAAGATGTAGCGCAGGGCATTGGCGCGATCCTTGATCGCCTCCGAGCGACTGGAATCGAGGTTGGCCGCCTCCTGCACATTGTCCAGCACCAGGATCGGCTGCCCTGTCTTCACCCGCTGCCCCTGACTGGCCAGGATGCGCACCACCCGGCCATCGGCCTCGGGACGCATCACCACGTTGCTGGTGGACTGGATGCGACTGACCACATCAATGCCCGGAGCAAAGCGGCCGGGAGAGACGATCGCCGCCTGCACGCTGAGCGGTTGCTGGGCCTTGGGGGTCTCGCCACCACAACCGCCCAGAAGCCCCAACAGGGGGAAGCATGCCAACCAAAGCCGTGGTTTTGGGGCTGGATCGGCAGAGCGGGGCTGGGCAGCCGACCGGCGCACAGGGTTTCTGGTAAGTGACGATCGCAAGTTACCGGAGATCCAGGCCTGGCCCCCTCTGGCGAGACCAATCCGGAGATTGATCATCGAACCTGCACCGGCAGCCCGTGACGCAGGCTGAGCAGATTGGCGACGATCACCGGATCCCCGGGGCTGAGCCCCTCCTGCACCGGATAGCGGTTGTGCTGCAAGGGGCCCAGCCGCACCGGCGTCTGCAGGGCAAAGCGAGTGCCAGGGGGCATCCGGGCGGCGGCGGCCAGATCGGCCTGGCCGGGACGCTCCCGCAGGCGCTCCAACCCGCCGACGCGATAGACAAAACTCTGACCCGAGATCCTGGTGACGGCGGTGAACGGCACCGAAGCCTGGCGACGGTCAACGAAGATCAGCCGCGTCCGCGTGCGCAGTCCGTTGCGCAGGCGCTGGCTGGTGTTGTCGAACTCGGCCTTGGCCAGCAGCGACTGGCTGCCGGGCGCCACCCCGGGATCGATCGAGCTCAGCGGTGCCCGGGCCAGCGGTCGGTTGCTGGCCGGGTCCATCAGGATCACCGTCTGTCCCAGCCGCAGCCGCGGGGCATACAGCGCTGGTACCTCCACCCGGGCCAGCAAGCGGTCGTTGCGGATCAGGCTGGTGAGCGGTGCTCCGGCCTGAATCACATCCCCCTGTTTCACCGACAGATCGCCGACGATGCCGCCGATCGGTGCCCGCAGATCGCGGAAGGCCAGATCAGCGCGGCGGGCGATCAGCTCCTGCCGGGAGGAGAGGTAGCGCTGGCGGAACTCATCCCGCTGGAAGGCACTGGCGGCTCCCTGTTTGACCAGATAGTCGTAGCGCTGGTAGTTCAGTCGGTTGGTCTCGACCTCCGCCTGCAGCCGGGCCACCTCGGCCCGGCTCTGGGTCTGATCGAGCACCAGCAGCAGCTGCCCCTGGCGCACCCGGTCTCCCTGCTGCACCAGCAGGCGTTGGATGCGGCCACTGGCCTGGGAGGCCAGAGCCACCTCCTGCAGCGACTCCAGGGTGCTCATCGTCTCGATGCTGTCGCTGAAGGAGCCGAGCGCCACCGGTTCCACCGGTACCGGCAGGATCCGAGCCGGCGGGGCCTTCAGCGCCGAACAGCCGCTGAGCAGCAGGGCCAGCGAGGTTCCGATCGCAGCGCAGACGGCCCTGGAGCCGACGGCGGCCGACGCCGCCAGGCCTGAACGGCGCGGCCAGGTGGCCCTGAGCACTGGGGCGTGCAATCGCAAGGGAGCGCCATGGCCGGTGGGCCCGATGATGACACCCAACCCCGGGAACAGGGTGTGCCGCTCCGAGCCCGCGCCTGCTCCCGACAGGGCTGTGTCGACCGGTGACGAAGCGAGGCGCGCCATCGCCCGGCTTCCCAACCTTGGAGCTGAGGTCGCCCCGCAATCGCCATGGCCCCCGACACCACCCCCAGGACCATCCCGCTGCCGCTGGACGCAGTTCCCCCCGATCACCAGGCCGCCGAACTCTCGCGGCTGCGGGGACTCACCCAGGCCGAGGGCCTCATCCTGATCGTGCTGGGGCTGTTGGCCCTGAGCTTCCCGATCATCGCCTCGGCCTGGGCCACGGTGATGGTGGCCGTCGCCTTTCTGGTGGGGGGCCTGTTCGGCTGGATCAACAATCTCAGCCGCGCCCGGGGGCTCGGCCGCTGGCACGCTTTCGGGCGGCTGGTGATCGCCACCTTGTTTCTGGTGGCAGGCGGCTGGATGCTCATCCAATTCAAAGCCGGCCTGGTGCCGGCGGCCCTGCAGATCAAGGCGCTGGCTGTTGCCCTGGGGATCGTGTTCCTGGCGGAGGGCCTGGTGGCCACGCTCGTTTCCCTGCGGCATCGCCGCGTGACCGGCTGGGGCTGGGGCCTCGCCAATGGGCTGGTGACCCTGGTGCTGGGCCTGCTGATCCTCACCATGAACCCGGCCGGCCAGCTCTCGGTGATCGGCTTGCTCGTGGGGATCAGCTTCCTGTTCAGCGGCTTCGATCTGCTGCGCTTCGGTGTGAATGTTGAGCCCCACCCCAGGCACGCTGACGCCGCCGGGCGCTGAAGCCATAACCAGCCTGGGGGACGGGCGCTGATGATGGCCAAGGGCCGCGAGCCCTCGCTGGGAGCCAGCTCCCCACCCTGTCCGCCAGCGCCTGCCCGTGAGCGATCTGTTCAGCCACCGCCGCGAGCAGACCCTCAGCCGGATCGCACCGCTGGCTGATCGGCTGCGGCCCCGCAGCCTCGACGACTTCGTCGGCCAGGCGGCGATCCTGGGTCCCGGCCGGCTGCTGCGCCGGGCGATCACCGCCGACCGGGTCGGCAACCTGATCCTGCATGGGCCTCCGGGGACAGGCAAGACGACCCTGGCGCGGATCATCGCCGGCAGCACCCGCGCCTCCTTCCGCAGCCTCAACGCCGTGCTGGCGGGGGTCAAGGATCTGCGCAGCGAGGTGGACGCCGCCCGGGAACGCCTGGAGCACCACGGCCTGCGCACGATCCTGTTCATCGATGAGGTGCACCGCTTCAACGCCGCCCAGCAGGATGCGCTGCTGCCCTGGGTGGAGAACGGCACCCTCACCCTGATCGGCGCCACCACCGAAAACCCCTATTTCGAGGTCAACAAGGCGCTGGTGAGCCGGGCTCGGTTGTTCCGGCTCCAACCTCTGGAGCCGGAGGACCTGCGTCAGCTGATCACACGGGCCCTGAGCGATCCCGAGCACGGCTACGGCCAGCGCCGGGTGCGAATCCTGCCGGAGGCCGCCGATCATCTGCTGAATGTGGCCGGCGGCGATGCCCGCAGCCTGCTCAACGCCCTGGAACTGGCGGTCGAGACCACCCCGCTCGACGCGGCCGGTGAGATCGTCATCGACCTGGCGATCGCCGAGGAATCGATCCAGCAGCGGGCCGTGCTCTACGACAAGCAGGGCGACGCCCACTTCGACACGATCAGCGCCTTCATCAAGTCGATCCGCGGTTCCGATGCCGACGCCACCCTGTTCTGGCTGGCCCGGATGCTGGAGGCGGGCGAGAACCCGCGCTTCATTCTCAGGCGGCTGCTGATCTCCGCCGGCGAGGACATCGGCCTGGCCGATCCCCAGGCGATGGTGGTGGTGGAGGCCT
>CALPMR020000198.1 GCA_943324725.2 Bordetella parapertussis
CGCTTGAACCATGACTTCGCCGACATGCTGGCTGAGGGAGCGATCCAGGCGGGTGAAAGTGTGGATGACAATGGCCTGATGGTTCCCTGTCTGCGCCTGCGCCTCGACAAGCGACGGGTCGGTCGCCTGTATCAGTTCATCGACCATCTCAACGGCCTGGATCTGCCCGCCAGCCCCGCTCTCGATTGTCCGGCCGCCCGGGTTCCGCAGGGAATCGTGCAGCCATGAGCCGTATCGGACTGATCGACTACGGCATGGGCAATCTGCATTCGGTGCAGCGGGCTTTTGAGCGCCTCGAGGCCGAGATCATCCCGATCCACGGCGCCGCCGCCATGGAGGGCTGCGATGCCCTGGTGCTGCCGGGGGTGGGCTCCTTCGATCCGGCCATGGAGCGGCTGCATCAGGGCCAGCTGGTGGACGCCATCCAGGCCTCCTGCGGCGCCGGTCGCCCCCTGCTCGGCATCTGCCTGGGGCTGCAGCTGCTGTTCGAGGGCAGCGATGAGGGCAGCAGCCCTGGCCTGGGCCTGCTGGCCGGCCGGGTCAAGGCCCTGCCCAGGGTGCCCCACCATCCGATTCCCCACATGGGCTGGGCGCCGCTGCTGCCGGGAGTGGCCAGCCCGCTGCTGGGCGCCGAGGACCACGATGCCTGGGTGTATTTCGTGCACTCCTACGCCGCCGCGCCCGAGCACCACGACAGCGTCACCGCCTGGGTGGACTGGGCCGGCACGCCGGTGACGGCGGCCATCTGGCAGGACACCATCGCCGCCTGCCAGTTCCATCCGGAGAAGTCGGGGCCCGTCGGCGTGGCGATGTTGCGCCGCTGGCTCGACTGGGTGGCCTGCCGGTGAGCCTGCGACTCAGCGGCGGTCGCCGCCTGCAGAGCCCCCCCGGCGAGCTGGCCAGGCCCACGGCGGCCCGGGTGCGCCAGGCCGTGTTCAATCTGCTGGCGCCGGAGCTGGCGGGCTGTCGCTGGCTGGATCTCTGCTGCGGCAGCGGTGTGATGGCCTGCGAGGCCCTGCAGCGGGGAGCCCGCCAGGTTGTGGCCGTCGAACGGGACCGGCGCATCGCCGCCGTCGCCCGCGCCAATCTGGCGGCCGTGGCCGGCGGCCTGAGACGCCAGGATCCGCCCCCAGCGATTGAGGTGGTGCAGGCCGAGGTGCTCTCCTGGCTCGCTCGGCCCCGCCCCGGCGACGCGGCGTCCAGGCACGCCGGTTCCGCCGGCTCGATGGCCGATGGCTCCAGCGGCGATGGCGGGGCCAGTCCCGGGGCGCCTGGGAACGTCAATGGGCCGGGCGCTGCCGGGGATGCCGTGCAGGATCCGGCCCGGGGCTTCGATCTGATCTACGCCGACCCACCCTGGCCCGCCGATCTGCACAGCGCCATTGCCGCGGCCGTGGCCCGGGGCGGCTGGCTCGGCGCCGGCGGCACGCTGGTGTGGGAATGCCCCAGCGAACGGGTGCCGCCTCCCCCACAGGGCTGGCGACTGCGGGACAGCCGCCGCTACGGCGGCAGCACCGTGGTGCTGCTGGAAGCTGATTCCTAGAAGCTCCTGGCTGGAGGCTGATGCCCAGAAGCTGGAGGCTGCGGCTCAGGTGCTGGCAGCTGCTGCCCTTGCAACCCGGACAGAATCCAGCCAGAGGCGCTGTCGTGCAGCCTTCAGGCCGAGGGCATGGTGAGCCCGGGGCTCAGCCGCCCAGGGCGCTGCCACGGCGGTATTGGTTCCAGGCCGCCACGAACAGACCCACCAGGGTGACGGGGATCAAACCGAGCACGATGCCGCAGAGCAGGGGTTCGATCATCGGGACCGCAAAAGCGTGGACTTGGCCCCATTCTTCCATGATGGGAGTCGAGACCGTTGCACTCCGCCACCATCCGTGACGGCCGGTTCCGCCAACGCCCCGATGCCCACCCCCGCAGAATCCCTCCCACCGCCTGAGGCGACCGCAGCGACTCCAGCCCTGAGCCGCCTCGTCAAGGCCCTGATCCTGCTGGCCGCCAGCGCCTGCCTGGTGCTGGCACTGCTGCTGCTCGGTGCCACCCACAGCGATCCCTACACCCAGGCCACGCTCGAGCTGGCGGGGTCGACGGCCAACGGCGGCCGGCTGTTCCGGCTCAACTGCGCCGGCTGCCATGGACTGGCGGCCCAGGGGCTGGTGGGGCCCGATCTGCACGGCGTCAGGCGTCGCAAGAACGACCGCCAGCTGATCCAGCAGGTGGTGAGTGGTCGCACGCCGCCGATGCCCCGCTTCCAGCCCGAACCGCAGGCGATGGCCGATCTGCTGGCCTTCCTCCACAGTCTTCCCTCCTGAACCGATGCCCTTGAGCCGGCCCGCCATGAGCAGCGCGCCACTGAACATCCAGCTGGTGCTGGTGGAACCCGCCGGCCCCCTCAATGTCGGCAGCGTGGCGCGGCTCTGCGCCAACTTCGGCATCGCTGGCCTGCGGCTGGTGGCGCCGCGCTGCGATCCCCTCGGCGAGGAGGCCCGCCGCATGGCCGTGCACGGGGTGGCTCTGCTGGAGCGGGCGCGCACCTATCCGAGCCTGGCGGCGGCCCTGGCCGACTGCAGCCGCGTCGTGGCCAGCAGCGGCCGCGGTGAAGGCGAACCGCTGCCGCCGAGCCCGCCGGTGGAGGCGCTCCGCTGGCTGCTGGCCGCTGAAGGTGGCGATGCCACGTCGGCGCCGGCCGCCCTGGTCTTCGGCCGCGAAGACCGGGGTCTGAGCAACGACGAGCTGCTGCAGGCCGGCCGCATCCTGCAGATCGCCACCGGCCCCGCCTATGCGTCCTTGAACCTCTCCCATGCCGTGGCCGTGGTGCTGCACGAGTTGCATGGCCTGCGATGCAAACCAGCCAGCGCCGATCCGCCCGTCCCCCGGGAGCTGGCGGCAGCGGCTGCCACACCGCCCCTCACAGACAGCGGCGCCGATCCCTGCCCGCGCGGCCTGCTGGAGGCGGCCCTGGCCGATGCGGAGGCCCTGCTGCTGGAGGTGGGCTATCTCTATCCCCACACCGCCCATGCCCGCATGGCCAAGCTGCGCGGGCTGCTGCAGCGTGCCCAGATCAGGTCCCAGGAGGTGGCCCTGTTGCGCGGCATGGTGTGCCAGTTGCGCTGGGCAAGCCGCCGCCCTTGTGCAAGCGGCGAAGACCACTAGCGTCGAGCATCAATTTGACCCTGCCCACCCCCGTGAGCTCCGGCCGTTCCTCCCGTCCTCGCAACAATCCCTGGGCCCAGCCCCTGCTGCTGTTGCTGCGCCTTGTCGTGATGGGGGTGGGCCTGGGGGTGATCGTCGGCACGGGCCTCAAAACGATGGCGCCGCGCCTGGCCCAGGGATCGGTGGGGGTTCCCAAGGTGGATCCCTCGCCCCGGGTGGCGCCCAGCGGCGGCCTCTCCTCCGGCCGCTTTGAACCGAGGCGGGAGCTCAGCGCGCTCAGCCAGACCTGGAAGTCGCTGGCGGCGGCCCAGAAGGGGCTGACGGCGAGTGGCTTCCTGCTGGTGCTCGACGACGGCCGCTACGCCCAGCTCGAGCCCGACATCCCCCTGCCCGCCGCCAGTTCGATCAAATCGCCGATCCTGCTGGCCGCCCTGGAGGATTTCGACAACGGCAAGCTGCGCTGGAATGAACCCCTGACGCTGAGCAAGGAGGTGATGGGAGGCGGGGCCGGCTGGATGGGGGCCAGGCCCGCCGGAACCAGATTTCCCTTTTATGAGGCCGCCACCGAGATGATCCGGGTGAGCGACAACACGGCCACCAACCTGCTGATCAAACGCCTGGGGGGCAAAACGGCGGTCAATGCCCGCTTGCAGAGCCTGGGGCTGGCCTCAACGGTGGTCAACAACTGGCTGCCCGATCTCGATGGCACCAACACCACCAGCTCCCGCGACCTGGCCCGCACCATCGCCCTGGTGGACACCGGCGAAAAACTGAGCCCCAGGGCCCGCGACCTGTATCGCGAGATCCTCTCCCACTCGCACACCAACACCCTGATCCCGCTGGGGCTGCTGCTGGGCCTGGGCAAGGATGCCGCCGACCCGGACAGCGAACTGCAACCCTTCGGCGTCACGGTGTACAACAAAACCGGCGACATCGGCATCGCCTACGCCGACGCCGCCCTGATCGAGCTGCCCAATGGCCAGCGGGCCGTGGCCGCCTTCATGGTCAAGGGGCCCTTCAACGATCCGCGCTCCGCCGAGCTGATCCGCTCGATGGCGGGCTCGGTGGCCAAGGCCCTGGTCGATCGCCGATGAAAGCCCTCCAGCCCCTGCTGCTGCTGGCTCTGATCACCGGCGCCGCCGCGCTGCCCCTGCGGGCCCAGGCCCAGGAGCGGAACCAGCCCCTGCAGCCGACCCCGGCCCCCAGCCCCAGACCGGTGCAGAGCCAGCCGGCCCCCCAACCGCCCCAGACCGTGCTGCGCCGCCAGAGCGTGGCGCCCCTGCCCGGCGGCCTCGACCGGGTGCCGATGGTCAATGACAACAATCCCGAGCTGATCGTGGGGCCGGGCATCCTGTTTTCGGGCTTCGACCCGAAGCGCGGCTGGAACGGCACGCCCCTGCCCCAGGCGGCTGCCCACCTCAACAGCCCCCTGAGCGGCCCGTTCGAGCTGTTCAGCCACCACGTCTACGCCGGCAAACCGGAGAGCCTCGATTCCACCCTCTGGCTGGCGGTGGTGGCCGCCCCCCGCGGCGATCGGCCGGTGCGGCTGCGGCTGCGGGCCGGCTCGACGGCCCTGTCGCAATCGGTGGATGGCCAGGAGCCTTCGGCCCCGTTCCTACCGCTGCCGGCGCTGCTGAACCAGGGCGTCACGGCGATCTGGTCCGGCCCCGGCAGCCGGGTGGCCACCGAACTGCTGCGGCGCGAACGCAGCCCGCAGCTGCCCCAGGAGTGGCTCCTGCCCCCGGGAGCCCTCAGCACCCTGTTGGTGCTACCCATTCCGGTGCGGGGCCTCGATCCGCTGCTCAACGGTCGCAATCTGCAGCTGCGGCTCGACAGTGACGCTGCAGTGGACCTCGCCACCCTGGCCAGCTTCGGTGACAACAAGCAACCGCCGGCCGCGGCGGTCTGGGCCCGACTGCTGCAGGGCGAGCTCAGCCCGAAGGAGCATGCCCCCAGCGCCAAGGGCAGCCCCGGCCCGATGATCTATTCGCGGGTCAGTGGCGTCGAGCAGGGCAGCGCCTGGCGGGGGCGCCTCAGCGATCCCGGCCAGAGCAGTCTGGCGATGAGCCGGGCGCCGATCTCCTGGCCGATCGCCTCGCTGGAGCGGGGCACCTTCGGCACCGGCCAGGTGCAGGCGCCCCCCCTGAGCGCCTTTTATCCCGGCACGGCCTGGGCCGCCCATGGCAGCTACGGCGTCGAATACGACCTGGCCCTGCCCCTGCGCAACGACACCAGCGCGCCGCTGAGCCTGCAGCTGGCGCTGGAATCGCCACTGAAGAGCGACCAGGCCCTGGGCGGCCTGCGCTTCAACAGCGTGCCGGGCAAGGCCGTGCTGTTCCGCGGCACGGTGGAGGTGAGCGGCCTCGATGGCAGCGACGGCAAGCCCGCCGGACGCCAGGGCTTCCACCTGGTGCTGCGGGCCGGCCAGATGGGCCCGGCCCTGGGCACGGTCACCCTGGCGCCGGGCCAGCAGCGGCAGCTGCAGGTGCGCCTGATCTATCCGGC
>CALPMR020000199.1 GCA_943324725.2 Bordetella parapertussis
CGGCCTGGAGACGGATCCGAAGATCGGTCATCTCCTTGATGGTCAAGCCCTTGTAATCAAGGACCAGCGCCATTTCGGCTTCACCGAGGAGCCCTTTGAGCTCTTCGACGATCTGTTGCTTGTTCTCCAGCGTGCGGCCCATGGGAGGAAGTACGGATGAGAGGAACAAGCCGGGACGCGACCCAGAAACCCTGGCGGGCCCGCCTCCGGAAGCTCCGGAAGCGCTTCGAGGCCGCTGCATGCTCCGCTCCCGTCGGGGGTCACCCCCCTCCCGGGCCAAAACCTGTCGCGTGCACCTCGGCAGGACTTACACCGCTGGAGCGACGGAAGGAATCCGGCGCCGATTCAGAGATGACCTGCTGTCTTGGGTAGGGCGCGAGCCCATCTGGCCGAAGCCAGATCAAAAAATCTACAGGATGGTCCGAGGTCACCAGGTGCCGCTGATGCTGCGGTCGTGGACCCCACTGTGGCCTGGCGGCGCGACCGAGCGTGGGTTCCATACTGGCTCCACGTTGGGGCCTGGCGATGTCCGAAACAGGCTCCTGGGCCCTGATCCATGCCGTGGCCCGCAGCCTGATCGACCACGCCGATGAACTCACCGAGCTGGATCGGGCGATCGGCGATGGCGACCACGGCATCAACATGAAACGCGGCGCCGAGGCGGTGCTGGCCAAGGCGGACTCCCTGGCCGCTCGACCGCTGGCGGCCTTGCTGCACCAATGCGGCATGACCCTGGTGATGACCGTGGGCGGCGCCTCCGGACCGCTGTACGGCACCCTGCTGCTGGAACTGGGCAAGGCGCTGCAGGCGCAGCCCGAGCCGCCCGATCGCACCAGCCTGGCCGCCGCCCTCGGCCAGGCTGTCCTGGCGGTGAAGGCCCGCGGCCGCTCCGATGCCGGCCAGAAAACCCTGCTCGATGTGCTCGTGCCGCTCCAGCAGGCCCTGGCGGGCGACCAACCGTTGGTCACCCTGGGCTCCCTGGCGCTGGCGGCCGCCGAGGCCACCACGCCGATGCTCGCCCGCCGCGGTCGGGCCTCATTCCTGGGGGAGCGCTCGATCGGCCACATGGACCCCGGCGCCCGCTCCAGTGCCCTGATGGTGGTGGCCCTGCTCGCGGCCCTGCCCACAGCCACCACCGATCCCGGGCTGACGCCATGACCGTCGGCATCGTGATCGTGTCGCACTCGCCCAAGGTGGCGGAGGGCACCGCCGACATGGTGCGGCAGATGGTGGGGACGATGGTGCCCCTGGCCTGGTGCGGCGGCGATGGCCAGGGGGGCCTCGGCAGTGAGGTGGGGGCCATCGTCAGCGCCATCGAGGCCGCCTGGAGTGACGACGGCGTGGCCGTGCTGGTGGATCTCGGCGGTGCCGCCATGCAGGCGGAGATGGCGATCGAACTGCTGGACGAGGAGCGGCGGGCTCGGGTGCAGATCTGCGAGGCGCCGCTCGTCGAAGGGGCTGTGATCGCCGCCACCGAGGCCTCCGGCGGTTCCGAGCTGGCGGCGGTGCGAGCCATGGCCGAGCAACTCTCGCCATGACCCCATCCACGCCGCCAGCCAGGTCAGGATCCGCCGCCGCAGGCCGTTCCGAATCCAGGCCTGAATCCGATTCCAAAGCCACTCCCGCCCCTGCCCCTGAGCTGCTCCGCCGCGGCCAGGCCGAACTGATCAACGCCGTCGGGCTGCACGCCCGGCCGGCCGTGCGCTTCACCCAGACCGCCAAGAGCTTCCAGTCCCGCATCGAGGTCGCCCTGACGGCGGAGGGCCCCTGGGCCGACGCCAAGAGCCCCGTGCAGGTGATGCGGCTGCGGGCACCGCTGGGCTCGGTGCTGCATCTGCAGGTGCAGGGGCCCGATGCGGACGCCGCCCTTGAGGCCCTGCTCAACCTGGTGCGCCGGGGCTTTGAAAGCAGTCAGAGCGTTGAGAACAGCCAGGCAATTGAAAACAGCCGTGGCGTTGAAAACAGCCGTGGCGTTGAGAACAGCCGTGGCGTTGAGAACAGCCGTGGCTGAGCCAGCGCCCCAGCGGCGCAGGGGCCAGGTGGCCGGCGCTGGTCTCGCCTGCGGCCCCGTCTGGCGACTGCCTTCCAGCGCCGCACGTCCAGCACTGCTGCGGAACCCAGCCAGCGGCCTGCAGGCCGGCGCCGAACCGGAAAGCCCGGCACAGGCCCGACGGGGAGCGCAACGCCGCGAGGCCGTGCCGACCGCCGCGACCAACCCCAGCCAGTCCCAGCCGGACCCGGGCAGCCTGGGGCAGGCCCACCCGGAAGGAGGCGGCAGCGGCCCGGATGGAGCCGCGGCGCTACGCCGGGCCCTGGCCGAGGCCCGGCGCGAACTGGCCGCCCTGGTGGCCCAACTCGACGATGGCGATGGAGATGGCGCTGGGGGCAGCGAGATCCTGGGCTTCCAGTTGGCCATGCTGGAGGATCCAAGCCTGGCGGCGCCCGCCTTTGCGGCCCTGGAACAGGCCGGTGCCCAGGGCCCCACGGCCGAGGCCGCCTGGCTGGCCGCTCTGGATGCCGAAATCGCCCCCTACCTCAGCGATGCGGATGAGCACTTCCGCGCCCGCGCCAGCGACCTGATCGATCTGCGCGAGCGGGTGCGCCTCCAGCTGCTGCCGCCTTGCCCCACCAGCCTTCATCCCGCGCCGAAACCCGCTGGCGCCGTGCTGCTGGCCACCGACCTGCTGCCCTCCCAGTTCCTGAGTCTGGACTGGAGCGGTGGCGGCGCGATCGTGCTGGCTGAAGGCTCCAGCGCCTCCCATGTGGCCCTGCTGGCTCGCTCCCGCGCCATCCCGATGCTGGTGGGCACGGGCGAACCGCCGCCGCAGGCCCGTTTTGCCTGCGTCGATGGCGAGGCCGGCGAGGTGATCTTCGATCCGGAGCCCGCCAGCCTGGCGACCTTCCAGGCACGGCTGGACGCTGCCGGGCGGAGGAAAGGGCAGGTGGCCCTGCCGCTCGATCAACCGGCCCGCACGGCCACAGGCGAGGCGGTGACGCTGCTGCTCAACATCGACGATCCGGCCCAGCTGCGGGGCCTGGATCCGAGGATCTGCGACGGCATCGGCCTGGCGCGCAGCGAGTTTCTGTTCACGGCCCTGGGGCCCGGCGATCCGGCCACGGGCCTGCCGGATGAAGACACCCAGACCCAGCTCTACAGCGAGCTGCTGCGCTGGGCCGAGGGCCGCCCGGTGACGGTGCGCAGCCTGGACCTGGGCGGCGACAAACCCCAGCCCGGACTGCAGCCGCTCGAGATCGATCCGGCCCTGGGCCTGCGCGGCCTGCGCCTGTCGCTGCTGCACCCCGAGGGCTTTGTGATTCAGCTGCGGGCCCTGGCCCGGGCCGCCTGTGATGGCGATCTGCGGGTGCTGCTGCCGATGGTGACCCTGCCCCAGGAGTTCGAGGCTGCCGCCACCCGGCTCGATCAGGCGCTGGCGGAGCTGGAGGCCGCCGGGGTGCCCTGCCGCCGACCGGCCCTGGGGGTGATGCTGGAAGTGCCTGCCGCCGCCTGGGCCGCCGAGCGGTTCGCCGCCGACTTCTACGCGATCGGCAGCAACGACCTCAGCCAATACACCCTGGCCGCCGGCCGCAGCCACGCCGACCTGGCCGGCCTGCAGCGAGCGGGCTGGCCCGTGGTGCTGGAGCTGATCGGCCACTGCATCAAGGCCGCCGAGCGCCGCGGCCGGCCGATCTGCCTCTGCGGCGAAGCGGCGACCGATCCCGCCCAGCTGGAGGATCTGCTCAGCGCCGGACTGCGGGCCATCTCGGTGCCCCCGGCCCATCTGGCAACGGTGCGACAGGTGATCGGCGCCCATGGATCCTGAGCCGGCCGCTGCTGGCACCTGAGCGTGCCAGTCCCGCTGTGTCGATACTCAACAGGTGGCCCGCCAGGGCTGAAACCCCACCCAGCAGCAGCCGCAGCGATGAAAAAACTGATCAACGGCCCCGACGAATTTCTGCGCGATGGCCTCGACGGCATGGCCCTGGCCCACCCCGAGCTGCTGGTGCTCGATGCGCAACGCCGCTTCCTGCGCCGGCGCCAGCTCAGCCCGGGCAAGGTGGCCCTGATCTCCGGCGGCGGCACCGGCCATGAACCGCTGCATGGCGGCTTCGTCGGCTTCGGCATGCTCGATGCCGCCTGCCCCGGCCAGGTGTTCACCTCCCCCACCCCCGACCAGATGCTGGCGGCGGCCGAAGCGGTGGCCTCGGAGGCCGGCGTGCTCTATGTCGTCAAGAACTACTCCGGCGATGTGATGAACTTCGCCATGGCGACCGAGCTGGCCACGGGGCCCGTCGCCAGCGTGATCACCAACGACGATGTCGCCGTCGAGGACTCCACCTGGACCCAGGGCCGCCGCGGTGTCGCCGGCACGCTGGTGGTGGAGAAGGTGCTGGGAGCCGCCGCCGAACAGGGGAGCGACCTCGACAGCCTGCGCCACCTGGGCGAACGGGTGAACGGCCGCACCCGCACGATGGGCGTCGCCCTCAGCTCCTGCACCGTGCCGGCGATCGGCCGCCCCACCTTTGAGCTGGCCGCAGACGAGATCGAAATGGGCGTCGGTATCCACGGCGAACCGGGCCGGCGGCGGCAGCCGATGGCGCCGGCGGACAGCCTCGCCGCCGAACTGCTGGGCAGCGTGCTCGAGGATCTCAGGCCCGAACGGGGCAGCGAGGTGCTGCTGCTGGTCAACGGCTTCGGGGGCAGCCCGCTGCTGGAGCTCTACGGCATGGTGAGCGCGGCCCACCGGGTGCTGGACGCCGCCGGGGTGACGGTGGTGCGCCATCTCACCGGCTCCTATGTCACCTCGCTGGAGATGGCGGGTTGCTCCCTCAGCCTCACCCTGCTCGACGCGACGATCACGCCGCTCTGGGACGCGCCGGTGCAGACCGCAGCACTGCGCTGGGGGCGCTGAATCGGGAGCGGCTCCAGGCAGCCAGGCGTGCCGGCTCCGGCCTGGGCCAGCCAGAACAAAGCCCCCGCCGAGGCAGGGGCTGGGGCCGGAGCGAAGTCCGACGCTGATTCAGGGCCGAGCCGAGTCCGGGCGGATCGACTCAGCCGTCCTGCTTGATGTCCTGCAGGGCCGTGAAGTCCACCTGCACCGAGGGGCCCATGGTGGAGGTGACATAGAGGGTCCGCCAGTAGCGGCCCTTGGCACCGCTGGGCTTCTGGCGATCAATCGTTTCCTGCAGGGCTTTGAGGTTCTCGAGCAGCTTGTCCGCATCGAAGCTCGCCTTGCCGAAGCGCACATGCACGATGCCGGCCCGGTCGGCCCGGAACTCCAGCTTGCCCGCCTTGAATTCGTTGATGGCGCCGGCCAGATCAGTGGTGACGGTGCCGGCCTTGGGATTGGGCATCAGGCCGCGGGGACCGAGCACCCGGCCGAGTTTGGCCACCTTGGGCATCATGTCCGGGGTGGCGATCAGCAGATCGAAATCCATGGCGCCAGCGGCGATCTGCTCCACCAGATCCTCATCACCGGCCAGATCGGCGCCGGCGGCTTTGGCCTCGGCCACCTTCTCGCCCCGGGCGATCACGGCGATGCGGATGGTCTGGCCGGTGCCGTGGGGCAGGGCCACGGTGGTGCGCAGCTGCTGGTCGGTGTACTTGGGATCGATGCCGAGGCGCAC
>CALPMR020000200.1 GCA_943324725.2 Bordetella parapertussis
AGCCCGTCAACGCCTTCTTCTACGACCCCCTCAATCCGGAGCAGCAGCTGGTGGACGGGGTGGTGAGCCTCACCGGTTTTGCCCTGGGGGGCGGGCCGGCCCGCCAGGACCACCCCAAGGCGATTGAATCGCTGAAGCGGCTCAATCGGCCCTACATGGTGGCGTTGCCCCTGGTGTTCCAGACCACCCAGGAGTGGGAGGAGAGCGATCTGGGCTTGCACCCGGTGCAGGTGGCCCTGCAGATCGCCATCCCGGAACTCGATGGCGCCATCGAGCCGATCGTGCTCTCAGGCCGCGACGATGCCACCGGCAAGGCCCACACCCTGCAGGACCGGGTCGAGGCGATCGCCGAGCGTTCAATCCGCTGGGCCTCGCTGCGGATCAAGCCCCGGGCTGAGAAGAAACTGGCGATCACCGTGTTCAGTTTCCCCCCCGACAAGGGCAATGTCGGCACGGCCGCCTACCTGGATGTGTTCGGCTCGATCCATCGGGTGCTGGAGGAGATGAAGGCCAAGGGCTACAACGTGGCCGACCTGCCCCGCGATTCCAAGGCGCTGATGGAGGCCGTGATCAACGATCCCGAGGCCCTCGCCGGCGCGCCGGAACTGGCGATCGCCCACCGCATGAGCGTTGAGGAGTACGAGCGGTTGACGCCCTATTCGGAGCGCCTCGAGGAGAACTGGGGCAAGCCGCCCGGCAATCTCAACTCCGATGGCACCAATCTGCTGATCTACGGCCGGCATTTCGGCAATGTCTTCGTGGGGGTGCAGCCCACCTTCGGCTACGAGGGGGATCCGATGCGGCTGCTCTATTCGCGCAGCGCCAGCCCCCATCACGGCTTTGCCGCCTATTACACCTACCTGGAGAAGGTGTGGGGCGCCGATGCGGTGCTGCACTTCGGCACCCATGGCTCCCTGGAGTTCATGCCGGGCAAGCAGATGGGCATGAGCGAGTCCTGCTACCCCGATTCGCTGATCGGGGCTCTGCCCAATCTCTATTACTACGCCGCCAATAACCCTTCTGAGGCCACCATCGCCAAGCGGCGCGGCTATGCCTCCACGATCAGCTATCTCACCCCCCCGGCCGAGAACGCCGGCCTTTATAAAGGCCTCAAGGAGCTCGGTGAACTGGTGGGCAGCTACCAGCAGTTGCGTGAGAGCTCCAGAGGTGTGCAGATCGTCAACGCGATTGTGGAAACGGCGCGTCAGTGCAACCTCGACAAGGATGTGACCCTGCCGGAGGTCGATGGCTCCGAGTTGGACCTGGACGGCCGCGATGGCGTCGTGGGGGCGGTGTATCGCCAGCTGATGGAGATTGAGAGCCGGCTGCTGCCTTGCGGCCTGCACACGATCGGCAAGCCTCCCACCGCCGAGGAGGCGATTGCCACCCTGGTGAGCATCGGCGCCCTGGAGCGGGAAGAGGAGGGCCTGCGCGCCCTGCCGGGTCTGCTGGCCGAAAGCCGCGGGCGCACGATTGACGAGGTGTATAAGGCCAACGACGCCGGGGTGCTGGTGGATGTGGAGCTCAACCAGCTGATCACCGAAACCTGCCGGGCGGCGGTGGCTGCGATGGTGCGCGAGGTCACCGGCAGCGATGGCCGCGTCAGCCTGCGCCGCAATTTCGGCTGGTTCTTCGATCTGCTGGAGCGCTTCGGCTTCAAGTTGCCGTCCCCCTGGCTGGCGGCCTGCCGCAGCGCCGGTTTCGGCGAGGTGAACCAGCAGGAACTGGACAAGACCTTCGCCTATCTGCGCTTCTGCCTGGAGCAGATCTGCGCCGACATGGAAATGGAGAGTTTGCTGCGGGCCCTCGATGGCGAATATGTGCTGCCCGGCCCCGGTGGCGATCCGATCCGTAATCCGGGCGTGCTGCCGAGTGGCAAGAACATCCATGCCCTCGATCCCCAGTCGATTCCCACCCGGGCCGCCATTGCCGCCGCCAAGGTGGTGGTCGATCGCCTGATCGAGCGCCAGAAGGCTGAGCAGGGCACCTGGCCGGAAACGATCGCCTGCGTGCTCTGGGGCACCGACAACATCAAGACCTACGGCGAATCCCTGGCCCAGATTCTCTGGTTCATCGGTGTACGCCCGGTGGCCGATTCGCTGGGGCGGGTCAACAAGCTGGAGCTGATTTCTCTGGAGGAACTGGGACGGCCCCGTATCGATGTGGTGGTGAACTGCAGCGGTGTCTTCCGCGATCTGTTCATCAACCAGATGGGCTTGATCGATCAGGGGGTGAAGATGGCGGCTGAGGCTGAAGAGCCCCTTGAGCTGAACTTCGTGCGCAAGCACAGCCAGGAGCAGGCCAAGGAACAGGGCATCAGCCTGCGCGATGCCGCCACCCGCGTCTTCTCCAATGCCAGCGGCAGCTATTCGTCGAATGTGAACCTGGCGGTGGAGAACAGCACCTGGGAAGAGGAAGGAGAACTGCAAGAGATGTATCTTTCGCGCAAAACCTTTGCCTTCAATGCCGACAATCCTGGCGAGATGAACCAGAAACGCGAGGTGTTTGAATCGGCGATGAAAACAGCCGATGTCACCTTCCAGAACCTCGACTCCGCTGAGATTTCACTCACCGATGTCAGTCACTATTTCGATTCTGATCCCACCAAGCTGATCGCCGGCCTGCGCGCTGACGGCAAGGCGCCGACCAGCTACATCGCTGACACCACCACCGCCAATGCTCAGGTTCGCTCCCTGAGTGAAACGATTCGCCTCGATTCGCGCACCAAGTTGCTCAATCCCAAGTGGTATGAGGGCATGCTGGATTCGGGCTACGAAGGTGTGCGTGAGGTGGCCAAACGGCTCAACTTCACCCTGGGCTGGAGCGCCACCAGCGGTGCCGTTGACAACTTCGTCTACGAGGAGGCCAACGAAACCTTCATCAACGACGCCGAGATGCGCAAGCGGCTGATGGACCTCAACCCCCACAGCTTCCGCCGCATTGTCGGCACGCTTCTCGAAGTGAACGGCCGCGGCTACTGGGAAACCAGCGACGAGAACATCGCCCAGCTGCAGGAGATCTACCAGGAGATCGAAGATCGCATCGAGGGGGTGAGCCAGGGCTGAGACGTCTGGCTCACCGGCTTGCAGATCGTCTGGGTGGGCTCCACCAGCTGGACATCACCCTTCTGCCCAGATGAGTGAAGCGCCTGCTGCTGGGATTGCCCAGGTTTGTTCCTGAATGGAGCCTGGGACACCCCAGGAGAGGCAAAATGCGTCTGCCTGATGTGATGGGATCGGGCCCCTTGATGGGCCCGGATCGCCTTCAATAGCTATCTGTTGGTGGACTTGAGGTTGGTCACCAGGCCCTGACCGTTGGTGTCGCAGCTGCCGATCGGATCTTTGCCCTTGGCATGACGGGCCGTGAAGTTGTAAGACAGGCCGCGATTGTTGATGTCGGCCAGGGTGATCTGCCCAGCATCGATGCTCTGTTTCAAGGTGGCACCGAGGCTCACATCAATGTCTGCCATGCTCATCCTGGAGCTGCCGTACTTCTCGATGATGGCGTTTTTGCAGTTGCGGCCCCAGGCTTCGATGCGGGCGTTGATCCTGGCTGTCTCGTTGGCAGGTGCCGGCATCTGCACGCCGCCGCCGGAGGGCGATGAGGAGGAGTACGGCGAGGACGATGGATAAGCGGATGAGTTGCCGCCTCCCCCACCGGCTTCAGTCTTCACCGTCAGGCGGCGGGTGCGCTGACCGTCGTTCCAGGTGAACACGCCGCGGGGCCCTTTGTCCTCATACAGCACATTGCTGCCGGATCCATTGCCGCTGTCGAGACGCAGCGACTGGTTGTTGGCCCCGATGAAGCGGTACGTATTCCCGTTCACCAGCTTGACCACAAAGCCGTTCGAGCCGAAATCCTGCTTCTGCCTGACACTGCAGTCGCCATCGAAGACGACGGCTCCATTCTCGGTGAGGCGGCACTGGGCATCGGCACGCGCAACCGTGTTCGCGGCGCTGGGGGCAATTGGAGCGAGAATGGCCATCGTCAAGGCCAGGATCGGCGTGACGGCAATGGAATCAAAGGATCGCAAGATTGGGGTCATTGGAGTTGGAAACGGCTGTGACTATGCAGTACCGATTT
The DNA here is from genome assembly GCA_943324725.2 of Bordetella parapertussis. Taxonomy (GTDB): domain Bacteria; phylum Cyanobacteriota; class Cyanobacteriia; order PCC-6307; family Cyanobiaceae; genus Cyanobium. The sequence goes on from CALPMR020000200.1 coordinate 4,084, forward strand.
TCATGCTAGTTCACGTTCAACCTGTCGCTGGATTCGCCGATCACCCTGTCCTGAGCTGCATCAGTTCCGGCGCAGGCTGATCACAATCACGGCGCCATCCGTACGATCGCGTCCGTCATCCGCGCCACCTGCACGATCGGCCCCACGTCATGCACCCGCAGCACATCCGCTCCGGCCGCAATCGCCTGGGCGCAGACCGCGGCCGTCCCCCAGAGGCGTGCCCGGGGGCGAGGTTCGTGGAGCACGGCGCCGATGAAACGCTTGCGTGAGGGGCCCACCAGCAGCGGGAACCCCTCGGCGCGCAGCTGGCCCAGGCCGCGCAGCAGCTCCAGGTTCTGTTCGGTGGTCTTGGCGAAGCCCAGGCCAGGATCCCAGACGATCTGCTCAGTCCGCACCCCCGCCGCCAGTGCCTGCTGCGTGGCCGCCAGCAGCTCGGCGTGCACCTCGGCCACCACGTCGCCGTACACCGCCAGGTCATCCATGGTCTGGCTGGTGCCGCGGCTGTGCATCAGCACATAGGGGCAGCCGGCGCTGGCGATCAGCGGCAACATCTGCGGATCGCGCCGGCTGCTGCCGCCGCCGCTTTGCTCTGGGACACCGGCATGGAGCGGACAGTGGTTGCCGCCGCGCACATCGTTGATCCAGTCGGCCCCCGCTGCCAGGGCTGCCGCCGCCACCGGCGCCCGGAAGCTGTCCACCGACAGCAAGGCATCGGGATGGGCGGCGCGAATCGCCCCCAGCACCGGCAACAGGCGCGCCAGCTCCTCCTCAACGCCCACATCGGCAGCTCCGGGCCGGGTGCTCTGGCTGCCGAGATCGAGCAGATCGGCCCCCTGGGCCAGCATCCGTGCCGCCGCCTGCAGGGCTGCCGCCACGCTGTTCAGCCGGCCGCCATCGCTGAACGAATCGGGGGTGAGATTGAGCACCCCCATCACCAGGGTGTGTTCACCCCATTGGGGCAGGCCCGGGCTGGTGGTTTTGTCGGACATCAGGTCAACGGCCTCAGGCCCTGACCGGCACCTGGTAGTTGGCAATCCGGGCGAAGCTGATCGCATCAAGCGAGGCCCCGCCCACCAGCACGCCGTCGATGTCCGACTGGGCCATCAGGTCATCGATCGTGGCCGGATTCACCGAGCCGCCGTACTGCACGGTGACGTCGGCATTGCCGACCCAGCCGCGGATCAAGCCGCAGATGCGATTGGCCTCCTCGGCCGCACAGGTCTTGCCGGTGCCGATCGCCCAGATCGGCTCGTAGGCCACGATCACCCGCAGCGGATCGAGGCCCTCCAGCCCCTGCTCCACCTGGCGGTGGATGACCCGCTCGGTCTCACCGGCCTCCCGTTGATCGAGGCTCTCACCCACACACAGGATCGGCATCAGCCCGGTGCGCTGGGCGGTGCGGGCGCGCAGGTTGATCTGCTCGTCGGTTTCGCTGTAGTACTTGCGCGGCTCGCTGTGGCCGACGATCGCATGGGTGACCCCAT
>CALPMR020000201.1 GCA_943324725.2 Bordetella parapertussis
GATTACATCCACCGCCGCATGCAGCTGCCCTTCTTCGCCAACGCCCGCTCGATCCGCAATGCCATCGACCGGGCCCGCATGCGCCAGGCCAACCGCCTCTACAACCTCAGTGGCCGCACTGTCTCGCGGCTGGAGCTGATGACGCTTGAGGCCGACGACATCACCGCCAGCCGGGTCTTTCAGGGGGAAGTGGAGGGACTCGATCCCAGCCTGCCCCTGACCGCCTCCTGAGGCGATCGCTCAGTTGCTGAGGCGTGCTCCAGCCGTCGGCTGAGCAACATCATTCGGGTCGGACTTCTGTTTCCTGCCACCAGGCTGAACTCCCCCGTGCGGTAGACGCAGATGTCGGCCCTGCTGTTCCTGTGGCACCACCCCGCTGCAGCCGCTCAGCGCCGTTTGCGGGAATCGATCTGCAACAGATCGCGCACCTTCTGCACCTGCCGCGACAGGTCAGGATCGCTGCTCAGCCGCTTCTCCACCTGTTCGACGGCGTACATCACGGTGGAGTGGTCCTTGCCGCCGAAGGCCTCGCCGATCCGCGGCAGCGAGAGCTTGGTGTTCTGGCGCATCAGGTACATCCCCACCTGGCGGGCCTGGCTGACCGCCCGCTTGCGGCTGGGGGAGAGCATCTCGTCGATGCGCACGTCGAACACCTCCGACACCTTGTCGAGCACCTGCTGGGGGGTCACCTCGACGTCGTTGCCGACCGGATCGAGCATCGGCGCCACCGATTCCACCGTCATCGGCAGGCCCGTGATCGAGGCGAAGGCCACGGCCCGGGTCAGGGCGCCCTCCAGTTCGCGGATGTTCGAGGTGAAGCGACCGGCGATGTAGTGGATCAGCTCCCGCGGCAGCGCCATCTGCTCGGTTTCGGCCTTCTTGTGCAGAATTGCCATGCGGGTTTCCAGGTCGGGTGCCTGGATGTCGGCGATCAATCCCATCGAGAAACGGGAAATCAGCCGCTCCTGCAGCCTCGGGATCTGGCTGGGCGGGCGGTCGCTGGTGATCACGATCTGGCGGCCGGCCTCGTGCAGGGCATTGAAGGTGTGGAAGAACTCCTCCTGGGTGTACTCCTTGCCCTCGATGAACTGGATGTCGTCCACCAGGATCAGATCGGCGGCCCGGTAACGATCGCGGAACGACTGCATGGCGTCCTTGCGGATCGCCTGGATCAGGTCGTTGGTGAAGGTCTCGGTGGAGACGTAGAAGACCCGCGCCTCGGGATCGATCTCCTGGCGGTAGTGGCCGATCGCCTGCATCAGGTGGGTCTTGCCGAGGCCGACGCCACCGCAGATGAACAGCGGATTGAACTCACGGCCCGGCGCTTCGGCCACCGCCAGGGCAGCCGCATGGGCCATGCGGCTGTTGGCCCCGACCACGAAGCGGTTGAACACATAGCGGGGGTTGAGGTTGAGCACCACCCGGGGCGGCCGGCCATTGCCGCTCTCCTGGCGGCGCTGGGCGTCGCCGCTTTCAGCCGGGCTGCGCGGCGGAAGGTCGGCAATCTCTCCTGCCGGCAGCGGCCCCGATCCCCCCCCAGGGGCAGGAGACTGCTCCTCGGCGATCGCCACCTCCACCCGCACGGCATGACCGGCCAGCTCCGCAGCGACAGCCTCGATCTTGACCAGGTAGTTCTTGCGCAGCCAGCTGCTGGCGAAGCTGTTGGGGGCCAGCACCCGCAACACGCCGTTCGCGTAGCTGTCGCAGCGGGCCGGCCGGATCCAGGTCTCGAACGTCGGCTTGCTGAGATTGGCCTGGAGTGCCTGCTGGATCCGGTGCCAGAGCTCGTCCCCCTGATGCACCGTCTGCCCTTGCGCCACGGCCTGAATATACGCAGCTTCCGAGCGACGCGAGGTCTTCAATGAATCCTCTTCTCCCTTCCAGCCCCCCAACCGCTTCGATGGCCCACCCCCAACTGGTTTCTGCCCCCCGGCTCGCCGCCCGTCGCGGTGCCTGGCTGGCCCTGGTCCTGAGCAGTCTGCTGTCGGGCTGCTCGCTGGCGCCGTCCTTCCCCGGCCTGGGACGGGAAGCCCCGCCGAGCCGGCTGCGGGAAACGCCGGTGAGCCCCCTGTTGCCCAGTGGCGGCAACGTGATTGTCAAGGCGGTGGAGAAGACCGGGCCGGCCGTGGTGCGCATCGACACCGTCAAGCGCCTGGTCAACCCGATGGGAGGGCTGTTCGGTCGCGGCCCGGTGATCCAGCAGCAGCAGGGGCAGGGATCGGGCTTCATCATCGAGGCCGATGGCGTCGTGCTCACCAACGCCCACGTGGTGGAAGGCGCCAATGAGGTGAGTGTCACCCTGCCCGATGGCCGCAGCTTCACCGGCAAGGTGCTGGGAGCCGACCCGCTCACCGATGTGGCCGTGGTTAAGGTGGTCAGCTCCAATCTGCCGGTGGCTCCCCTGGGCGATTCGGCCAAGGTGCGGCCGGGGGAATGGGCGATCGCCATCGGCAATCCCCTCGGCCTCGACAACACGGTCACCGCCGGGATCATCAGTGCCATCCAGCGCACCAATGCGGTGGGAGAGGGCCAGCGGGTGCCCTACCTGCAGACCGACGCCGCCGTCAATCCGGGCAACAGCGGCGGACCCTTGATCAACGATCGCGGCCAGGTGATCGGCATCAACACCGCCATCCGCCAGGCCCCGGGGGCCGGCCTCAGCTTCGCGATCCCGATCAACACCGCCCGCCAGATCGCCGAGCAGATCCTGGCCCGCGGCTATGCGAGCCACCCCTACATCGGTGTGCGCCTCCAGGCCCTCACCCCCCAGCTGGCCCGAGAGATCAATGCCACCACCAATGCCTGCCGGCTGCCGGAGGTCAACGGTGTGGTGGTGGTCGATGTGATGCCGAACAGTCCGGCCGAGAAGGGCGGCCTCAGGCCCTGCGATCTGATCGAGAAGGTGGCCGGCAACACGGTGCGCAATCCCTCCGAGGTGCAGCTCGATGTCGATGGCGGCCAGGTGAACCGCCCCCTGGCGTTGACCGTGCGCCGCGACGGCAAGCAGCAGAACCTGACCGTGCAGCCGGTGGAACTGCCCCAACGGAGTTGATCTCCGCCGCCGCAGGGCCGCCGCCGCGATCGATCCCAGGCTCCCGGTCCGGCATTGCCAGGCAGGGCCGTGACGCCCCCTGGCAACGCGACGGCCAGCTGGTGGTGATGGCCCGCTGGCCCGCCCCAGGGCGCTGCAAGCGACGCCTCGCCGCCAGCATCGGCATGCGGCCAGCGGCACTGATCCAGGCCCGGCTCAGCGCCCATGTCCTGCAGGTGGCCCGGATCGCGGCGGCGGCTCATGGCCAGGAGCTGGTGCTGGCCGTGAGCGGCCTGGCCGATCGGGCCGCCAGGCGCTGGGGGCGAGAGCTGGGGGCGGAGCGGACGGTGCTACAGGGCCAGGGCAGTCTCGGGGCCCGACTGCAACGCCAGGTGATCCGGGCGCAGCGCGAGGGAGCCCGGCGGGTGATCCTGATCGGCAGTGACCTGCCGGAGCTGGGCAGTGACGACCTGATCGAGGCCTTCCAGCTGCTGGAGCGGCGACCGCTGGTGCTCGGCCCGGCCTGCGATGGCGGCTACTGGCTGATCGGTCTGGGCGGCCAGAGCGTCCCTGGGCCGACCCTGTTCGCCGGTGCCGACCAGGCGATCGCCTGGGGTGGGGATCAGGTGCTGGCCCAGACCCTGGCGGCCGCCGCTGCCCTGGGGCTGGAGCCCCAGCTGCTGCCGCGACGGGCCGATCTGGATCGGGCCGTGGATCTGCGGCGCTGGCGTTGAACCTTGCTGGCGTTGAACCTTGAGCTGCACCCCTGCCCCTGAAGCCAGCACGACGGCGCCCACCGCGGCGAGTTCCACGGCGGTTGCCACGGTGGTTTCCACGCCGATGCCGACGTCCTGGCCTGGAGCGGCTGCCACATCGTCTGCCGTTCTGGCGCCCCTGGATGTCGTCATCGCCGTTCGCAACGAGGCCCGGGGCCTGCCGCCACTGCTGGCCGATCTGGCCAGGGCGCCCAGCGGCCTGGTGCGGGATGTGCTGGTGATCGACGGTGGCAGCAGCGATGGCAGCCAGCGGCTGGCCCGGCTGGCGGGGGCCAGGCTGCACTCGGCTGAAGCCGGGCGGGGCCGGCAGCTGGTTCAGGGGGTCGCCGCCAGTGGCGCTCCCTGGTTGCTGCTGCTGCATGGCGATGGCCGCTTGCCGCCCGACTGGTCTGAGTTGGTGGCTCGGGCCATGGCAGGCGGAGCGGCCACGGCCTGGGCCTTCCGGCTGGCCATCGCCGGCGGTGATCCCCGGCTGCAGCTGGTGGCCTGGGCGGCCAACGGCCGCAGCCGCTGGCGCCAGCTGCCCTACGGCGACCAGGGCCTGCTGCTGGCCCGCAGCCTCCATGACGCCGCCGGCGGCATCGCCCCCCTGCCATTGATGGAAGATCTGGAGTTTGTGCTGCGGCTGCGGCGCCACGGCGCGATCCGGTTGCTGGATGGCCGCCTGAGTGTCCAGGCGCGGCGCTGGCGAGCCCTGGGGGTGTGGCGCACCACCTGGATCAACGCCCGTCTGCGCCGCCGCTGGCGGCGGGGCGAGGATCCCTTGCGGCTGGCTGCGGCGTACTACGGCCGTGGGGCCGGTTGAGTGCCGTGTCTTCGCCTGCACGGCGCCAGCGGCGGCCGTTCTGGCTCAACCAGAGGCTGGCGGAACAGCAGCGGACTCCCGGGTGTCCGGCGCAGGATTCGCCGCGCCGCCGTCTGAACACCTCTCAGGACCTGCCGCCGCCGGGATTCAGGCCTGGCGGGATGGCCTGCGGGCCCATCGCCAGGTGCCAACGGCTCTCAGGGGGCATACCAGAAGGCGCAGCGGCGCTGCAGCGGCTCCAGCTGCCAGCCCTGGGCCTCGTAGAAGCCCACCACCTCCGGATCGGCGAACAGGCTGACCCGATCGACCCCCATCGCCCGCAACTGTTCGAGCACGTAGTGCATGATCTGCTTGCCCAGACCGGCCCCCTGATACAGCGGATGGACCGCCAGATCCCAGACCGTGGCATCGACCACGCCATCGCCGGTGCAGCGGGCGAAGCCGACCAGCTTGGGAACTCGCTCGTCATGGCGCCAGAGCCCCACCTGCAGCAGGCTGTGCTGCAGGGCCTTGCGCACCCGCCTGAGCGGCCGGCGGCTCCAGCCGACGGCATCGCAGAGGGCCTCGAGTTCGATCAGATCGATCTCCCGCTCCAGGCTCAGCACCAGGCTGAGCTCGGCCTTGAGCGTCGGGCAGAGCCGATGGCCCTCGCCATAGAGATGACGCAGCAACTCGGTGTTGTGCAGTCTTTGGGTCTGCGTCAAGGGGAGTGGCGCTGGGGGCACGTCATCGGATAAGCAGTCTGACGATCCTGCCGGATAGGGGAGGATCTGGGGCAACGTGAACCGGCGGAGCGGCAAGAGGTCAGCGTCAACAGCTGTCCCGTGAAGACTGTCCTGAGCAGGCTGTCCTGAGCAGGCTGTCGTCTGAACGCTCTCATGGCAACCCAGTCAACTTGCCACGCTTCAGCTCCGGCTTTCTGTCCACGCTTCACCGACTCGCCCCCCCCCCCCCC
>CALPMR020000202.1 GCA_943324725.2 Bordetella parapertussis
AACGGGTTCTCTGCCTTGAAGGAGGACCGGACTGCGACTGCCGCTGTTGCCATAGTACGTCGTACTACCGACGGCACCGGCGAGCATGAGCCTGCCGATATATTTCTTGCTTAGCTCTATTTTGTCTAATCCTTTGCCAGAGCTTGCTAACGCTTTGAGCCATGGGCTTCCTTCTCCAGAATAAAAAGTTTCTCTATCGCCTATCAAAACACCAGCAGAAAGTTTTCCTAGGCTTCTGAAAGCCAGGGCGCCACCTGTGTTGGTGAGACCGTAAAATCCAGACAGAAGAAGTGCAAGTCGTACATTATAATTAGCACTGGCAGTCAGGTCTAATGCACTTTTGCTAAGTAGTCCGAATTTGCCTAGCTCATCATCGGAGACATACGGGTTCTGAAGAGCCGGAAATCCAAGCTTCCAGCGCGCCACTTCCAGCAAGCCCAGTTGCACGGTGGTCGGATTGCTGCTCTTGCCCACCTCCCAGGAGCTGGCCGTGGCGCCGGGTGCTGCCGCCGGTGCCTCGCTGGCGCCCAGGCCCTCAGGGGCGCTGCTGGCCAAGGCGATGCCGGAGCCGCCGGCAGCGGTGGCGTTAGCAGCGAACAGGGAGGCCCTGGAGAGGTCAGTGCCGCTGCCCACGGCTCCATCGGCCAGGGCGGGTGCCGGTGCCGCCGGCTGGGCGGCGCTTTCGAGCGCGGCGACGTTTTTCCAGGTGGGGCTGCTGGTGGCGTTCGCTACCGGGTTCTTCTGCAGCTCCGGCGCCTGCCCAGGTCCGTTGTTCAGGATCTGAAAGCTGGTGGTGTACAAATCGCTGTCGGGCCGCACCAGGCCGTCGATCGCCTTCTTGGCGGTCTGTTCCGGCGTGATGCTGCCGCTTTCGAGGGCAGCGAGGTTGGCCGACAGGCTCTGGATCTCCTGTTGTTTCTGGGTCACCAGCACGAACTGGCCGTTGTCGGCGGCCACCAGGCTGAACTCCTTGTCGTTCACCGTGTCGTCGGTGAGCTGCACCTCCTGGCTCCACTGCAGCTCGCCGTTGTCATCCCAGCCGCCGAACACCGCATAGATCTCCGCCTGGCTGTCCTGGCCCTTGCGATAGAGCAGCACGATGCCCGGATCCCAGCTCTGCCCACTGGCGCTTGATCCGCCCGGTTTGTTGGCCCAGAGGTTGTCCAGGTAGGTGGCCTGCACCGCATTGCCTCCCACCGCGCCCGGCACCGGCTGAGCCTCCACCCAGCGCTCCGCCTGGCTGTCCCAGTGGCACTGGATCAGCTGGCCGTCATTGACGAGGAAGCCATAGGCGGTGCCGTTGGCGTCGTTGACGACCTCGATGCTGCTGGCGGTGGCCATGGGGTCAGATGAGGGAGGGGAGATCAGGTCAGAGCAAAGATGTCGGCTCGTCCTCCCAGCGGATGGTGCCGGGTGATCAAGCTGTTTCGCTGCTCTTCTGATGTTCTTCAGCCATTCTTATGGCTTGTGCCGCTGCGCCGCCACCCTCCAAATTGAGGGTGTGCCAAAAGAGCCTGCGTGGTACAGGCTTTTCGGCCGTACTTGCCGCGCGAATCGATGGGCCTCCATGGATGGCCATCTCAGGCCGGGACCCGGCCTGAGTCCTGGAGCTGGGGCGTTCTGGCCGTAGGCAGCGCGCTGCGGCGTCGTGCTCAGCTGGTGGCAGCCCGGTTGGTGGTGCACCTGGTGGCAGCTGGTTGCAGCCGCCGGCCGCTCGCCCTGCGAATCCGGCACCGCCGTCCTTGATCTGGCTCGGTAGGCATGGACAACTGCCGAGTCAGGGAACGGCTGCCGAGCCAGTGCCTGGCTGCCGTCGTTTGCGTTCAGTCCCCAGCCGGTTCCGCCAGCCGCAGGCTCTGCCCCAGGCGCCGGCCGACGATCAGCAGCACGGCGGCCGTGGTGCCCAGGGCGATGACGCGACTGGCGATGGCCAGGGGGCTCATCGAGCCGCGGCTGGCCTCTGCCCCCATCGCCCCGGCCAGCACCAGCACGGCAAAGCGCGGGATCAACACCAGGCAGGCCAGGGCATAGGTGCGGCCCGGCGTGGGCCCCAGGGCGCAGCTGGCGTTGACCAGATTCATCGGAATCAGGGCCAGCCGCAGCAGCAGCATCAGCCGCAGGCTCGCCGGTGTCTGCAGCAGCCGTCGCAGCCTGCGGCCGCGCCGCTGCCGCTCCAGCCAGCGGCTGATCCGGGGTCGCAGCAGCCCTCGGCAGAGCTGCCAGTTGAGCAGCAGCCCGGCGGCCTGGCCCGCCAGCACCACCACCAGGCCCAGTGAACCGCCATAGAGCACGCCGGCACTCACCACCAGCACGCCGCCTGGCAGGCCCAGTCCCACGCAAGCGCTCAGCAGCAGGCCATAGAGAACAGGGGGGAGCGGGGCCATCAATGGTGGGCCGTCGGCGCCGGCAAGCTAAGGCCCCGGGCCCGCTGCTGTTCAATCATTCCCCCGCTGATCCCTCGGGCTAGGCCTCCAGCCCTTTCAGCCACTGCTGCAGGTCGGATGCAGCGCTGAAATCGAGCAGGCTGAGGCTCAGGTCCTCCAGCTGGCTGAGCTCCAGTGCCTCAATGCGGGCGATGGAGGCCGCATCGAGGGGGCCGAAGCGGCGTTGGAGCAGGCGCAGGCTGAGGGTGGCAGCTTCCTGTTGGCGTCCTTCCTGCACTCCTTTCTGCCGTCCTTCCTGCAGTCCTTCCTGCAGTCCTTTCTGCCGTCCTTCCTGAAGTCCTTGCTGAAGTCCTTCCTGAAGTCCTTGCTGCAGTCCTTGCTGCAGTCCTTTCTGGCGTCCTTCCTGAAGTCCCTCTTGCAAGCCTTCCTGCAGGATCTCCTGGAAGGCTCGGGTATGGCGCCAACTGTCGCGGGAAATGCCGATGGTGGCCATGATCTCCTCGTTCGTGAGCCCGGCGAATCGTTCGCCCAGCATAGGCAGAATCAACTCCAGCAACTCCGGCTGCTGCGCCAGGATCCTGCGGCAGCAGGGCACCAGATCAGCTTCGGGGCGAACGGGAAGGGTGAGCAGGGCGAGCCGCAGATCGGGTTGCTCCAGATGGCAGAGCTCCTCCAGATCCACCCAGGTCACATCCTGGGCCAGAAACCGCTGGAGCAGCAGCGGCTGGTCGTTGCCGAGGGCCAGCCGCCGGTGGGCCACCAGCACCACCACCTGCAGATGCTGCACCCGGGGATGCTGCTGCAGGAAGCGGAAGCTTTCGGCGCCCAGGCGCCGTTGAAAGCCCCGATCCGAGTGCATCTGCACCTCCAGAATCACCACCGGCCGCTCGGGGCTGCCGCGCTCGTCGTCACGGGGCCAGAGCACCCCATCGAGCTGGTGGCGCACGGATTTGACCTCCTCGGCGCTGAAGCGGTACAGCGGCGGCTGGCCGGCCTGCCCTGTCTGGTCGGCCGTGTCGGGGCCCTGGGGAAGCAGCAGGCGGATCAGATCCGGCTCCGCCTGAAAGACCGCAAAGAACCAGTGATCGCTATGCACAGCCAGCCCGATTCGCTCGGGAACGTTACCCATTACTTCTGACTTCCAGGCTTGTCGCCCCAGGGCGTGGGCTTCCTGATCGTCAGGCCTCGGCGCTGTTCAGCCCGTCGGCGGCCGGCAGCAGCATGCCCAGCTCCAGCGCCGTGCGCACCACCATCGTGCGGTTGCGGCAGCCGAACTTCTGCAGCAGGGCGCGGGTGTACTCCCGTGCTGTGCTCTCGGCGATGCCGAGCCGCTCGGCGATCTGGCGGTTGCTCAGCCCATGGGACAGTTCCCGCAGGGTTTCCTGTTCCCGTGGCGTCAGCTCCGGCTGCTGCGCCCGGTTGTGGTCTGAGAGGGTGCTGAGCAGGGCCGGATCCACGTAGCGGTGTCCCCGGCCCACCGCGGCCAGGCCATTGATCAGGGCACCGCTGCCGAAGCTGTGGGTGTGCAGCACCACCTCGACCCGATCAATCGGATAGGCGTTGGCCCGCAGCCACTCCTTGCGCTCCACCAGCAGCACGATCACCGGTGGCTGCGGCAAGTGGCGCAGCTGGGCCACCAGGGCTTCGCCGTGGTCGGCGGCGATCGAATCGACCATCACCAGCAGACAGCGCTCGGCGTGGCTGCCGATCAGATCGAGCACCTCCGCCGGGGTGACGCAGCTGCCCACCATCCGTTGGTCCTCGGAGGCCAGGGCGGCGCGGGTCATCAGGTGCGCCTCCAGCCAGGAACCCGACGCTCCCACCAGGGTCCATTGGTTCAGGTGGGCATTCACCGCTTCACTGCGGGCGCGGAAGCCTGCGTCCTGGGGGTTGAAGCGGGCCAAACGGGCTTGGGGTGCAGGGGCAGTTTGCGCCAGACTATGGGTCGGACCTAGGCCGCTGCTGGACGCCCGCCTTTGTTGCAGCGGCAGCTGACTCTTGGGCCCTTGCCGAGGGAGGCAGGCAGGTTTGTCGGGCAGCAACTGGCGCGTACAACCCAGGCCTGCTGCCGTCGTGGGTTGCTGTCCCTGCCCTTCAGCTCGCCAGTGCCAGCTCGAACTCGCGGCGATCGCTGGGCAGGGCCCGCTCGAACACCTTGCAGAAGGTTTTGACGACCCGATCGCCGGAGTCGATCGTTTCGAGTGGATCCTTGCGCAGGCGGTGGCGCAGGCAGCAGGCCACCACCCGGGCGATGTCGTCATCGGTGACCTCGGTGCGGTTCTCAAAGGCCGCCAGGGCCCGGGCCGCCCGGTTGGTGACGATGTCGCCGCGCAGGCCATCGACATCCAGGTCGCCACACACCGCCGAGATGCGCACGCGCAGATCGGTGTCGATCTGCACCTGGCTCAGCCGTTTCTGGGCCGCCACCACCCGCGCCTGCAGCGCCTCCTGGGTGGCCGATACGGTGGTGTTGAAGCCCTCGGGATCGTCGTCGAAGGCGGTGCGCTGATCCACCACCTGCACCCGCAGCTCCGGATCGCGCACGGTGCGCACCTCGACGCTCATGCCGAAGCGATCGAGCAGCTGGGGCCGCAGTTCGCCCTCTTCCGGGTTGCCGGAGCCGATCAGCACGAAGCGGGCCGGGTGGCGCACCGAGATGCCCTCGCGCTCCACCGTGTTCCAGCCGGAGGCGGCTGAATCGAGCAGCACGTCAACCAGGTGATCGTCGAGCAGGTTCACCTCGTCGACGTACAGCAGGCCCCGGTTGGCCTTGGCCAGCAGGCCCGGCTCAAACGCCCGCACCCCCTCGCTGAGCGCCTTCTCGATGTCGATGGTGCCGCAGAGGCGATCTTCGGTGGCGCCCAGGGGCAGGTCCACCATCGGCACCTGGCGCGCCTCGATCGGCAGGCTTTCGCCCCGATCGGCGCGCTCTCGCACCTCGCTGCTCTGCAGATCGGGATCTTCCGGCGAACTGTTGTAAGGATCGCCCGCCACCACGTCGATCTCGGGCAGCAGATCGGCCAGGGCCCGGATCGTGGTGCTCTTGCCGGTGCCCCGATCGCCCATGATCATGACGCCGCCGATGCGCGGGTCGATCACATTGAGCAACAGGGCCAGCTTCATCTCCTCCTGGCCGACGATGGCAGTGAAGGGGA
>CALPMR020000203.1 GCA_943324725.2 Bordetella parapertussis
AGCAGAGCCACCTTGAGCGGATAGGGGGCGAAGCGCTCACTCAGGGTGCGCCAGTGCTGCTGGGCCAGCACCGTGGTGGGGGCCAGCAGCGCACACTGTTTGCCGGCAGTCACCGCTTTGAAGATCGCCCGGATCGCCACCTCGGTCTTGCCGAAGCCGACATCGCCGCAGACCAGCCGATCCATCGGCTGGGGCCGCTCCATGTCGCGTTTGACTTCGATGATCGCCTTGCTCTGATCCGGCGTGGGCTCATAGGGGAAGGAATCCTCGAGTTCGCTCTGCCAGGGGCCATCGACGGGGAAGGCGAAGCCGGGTGACTTGTGACGCTCCGCATAGAGCTTCACCAGATCCATTGCCACCTTGCGGATGGCCTTCTGAGCCCGTTCCTTGGCCTTGCTCCAGGCGATGCCGCCCATGCGGTTCAGCTCCGGCGGCTGATCGGTGGTGGCGCGATAGCGACCCAGGCTGCCGAGTTGGTCGGCGGCGACCCGCAGCAGGCCATCGGCGTACTGCACCACCAGGTAATCGCGGGATTCCCCGCCGATCGCCAGTTTCTCCAGCTTCAGGAAGCGGCCGATGCCGTGGTTGCGGTGAACCACGAAGTCGCCCGGCAGCATCTTCAGGGGATCGACGGTGCGGCTGGCCGCCCGCCGCCGCCGGCGCACATAGCCAGCAGCGGTGAGGCTGTGCTGGCCGAAGAACTCCCGGTCGGTGAGCAGCACCAGCTTCCAGGCCGGCAGTTGCAGCCCTTCGAGCTCGGCGGTGCCCCGGGTTTTGAGCGCCACCGGCGTGTTCTGCTCGATCAGCCGCTCGATCGCCGGCGCGTCGCCGGGGTTGGGCACGAAGCGGGTGATGCAGTCGTGTTCCTCCAGCAGGGCCACGGCCCGCGAAGGCTGGGCCGAGAGCAGCCAGACCCGCGCTTTCTCCGCCTGGAAGCCCTTGATCAGCCCCGCCAGCTTGCCGAACTGGTTCGGATGGGCCGGCACCGAGCGGCTGGCCAGGTCGAAGCTGTTGGGGTGCCTGTCGGTTTCGTGCAGCTCGGCCAGGTCGAAGCCGCGGCAGCGTTCGGCCTCGGCCAGGGCCTGCTGGGGCGGGCGATGCAGGCAGCCCGGCAGCTCGGGCAGCTGTAACTCCTGCAGGTGGTCCTGGGCATGGTCAAACCACTGCTGGCCGTGGGCCAGGCAGTGGCGCCGCTCGTCGACGGCCACCAGGCAGGTGCTGGGCAGGTAGTCGAGCAGGCTGGCGGGCCGCTGCCAGGCCAGGCCCATCAGCCGCCGCATCCCCTCGGGGGTGCCCCCCTCCAGCAACTGCTCGAGGGCCTCCGGGCTGAGCAGCTGCTCCAGGCCGTCGGGCATGGTGTCGCGCAGGGCCTCGGCCACCAGGGGCGCGTGGCTGGTGGGGGTGAGGTGAACGAGCTCGATCGGATCGAGGGAGCGCTGGCTGGCCGGATCAAACTCCCGCAGCTTCTCCAGGGTGTCGCCGAAGAACTCCAGTCGCACCGGCAACTCGGTGCTGACGGGATAGAGATCAACAATGTCGCCGCGGCGGCTCCAGTGGCCCTCCTGCTCGATCGTCGGTACCCGCTGATAGCCAAGGCGGGTGAGGGTCTGGCCCAGCTCCTCGAGATCGACGATCTGGCCCTTGCGCAGGCTCAGGCACTGGGCGGTCAGCGCCTCCGGTGGTGGCAGATGGGGCTGGAGAGCCCGTTCGGTGGCGACGATCGCCATGGCTCCGCCCCTGGGGCCAGCGCTGGGGCCGGTGGCCGCCGCACCGCCCTGGGCGATCAATTCAGCCAGCACCTGCAGCTGCCCCCAGGTGATCTCACTGGTGGGATCAAAGGGTTCGTAAGGGGATCCTTCGCTGGTGGGATAAAGCTGGCTGGAGCTCCAGCCCATCAGCTCCAGCAAGGCAGCCCAGCGACCCGCCTCCTCGAGGGTGGGCACGATCACCAGCAGCGGCGCTCCCGCCTGGGCGGCCAGGGCACTGGCGATCAGGGCCCGGGCGCCGCGCCCGGCACCACTGAGCCGCAACCGCTCGCTGCGCTCCATCCGGGCAGCCACCTCGCCGGTGAGGGGCACCTGCTGCAGCTGGCGCACCAGGGCGGAGAGGGGCATGGGCGGAAGGGGTGGCAGAGCTGCAGATCTTCGCAAGCGCCGCCCACGGCTGTCGCCTGATCAGCCCCGCCGCCGACATGCTGGGATTGGAGTTGCATTCTCCTTGGCATGAATCGCTGCTGGCTCGCCCTGGGCCTGGTGACCCTGTCGCTGTTTCTGGCCTCGCTGCCGGATCTGCTGCGGCAGGCGGCGATGCTGGCGGTGCATCCCCCCCGCCTGCAGCACTGGCTGCAACACCGGCAGGATCGAGCCGCACAGCCTGCTTTGCCGTCAGCCACGGCCGAATCCGTGAGCCAGCCAAGTCTGTTTTCCCAATTGCAGGACGCCGATCGGGACTGGCTGCCGAAGGCCGAACCTCTGGCGGATGGTGGTGTCCGCTATCTCTACAAACGCCGGCCTGGGGAGCCGGAACTCTCGATCGCCGAGATCAAGGACCTGATGGCCAATCCCCCCAGCCACCTCGTTGAGCGCCAGGCGATCTCGGGGCTGTTGGGCCTGCTGCAGCGCCGTGGTGTGGCCGTGGCCCTGAGTGAACCGATCAAGGTGGGCGCGGCGGCGGAATGGGACCCGCAGCAGCGCACCCTGCGCATCCGCCCCGATGTGCCAGGCCGCGGCAGCATCGAGTTCGCCCGGGTGCTCAACCATGAAGCGATTCATGTCGCCCAGAGCTGTGCAGCCGGCGGCCTGACCGCAAGACCCACACCCCTGGGCATCGCCACGCCGCTCACCCCAACCCTGGCAGCCCAGCTGGAGGAACCCCTCTACGCCAATGCCAGTACGGCGGAAAAGGCCATGGAGCTGGAGGCCTATGCCCACCAGGACAGGCTCGGCACGGGCCAGGCCCTGGTGACGCTGCATTGCCCTGAGGGCCGGACCTGAAGGCGCCTGGAGCGCGGAGCTTCAGCCCTGGCTGGCCATGTGGCGGATCAGATCGAGGCACTTGCAGGAGTAGCCCCACTCGTTGTCGTACCAGGAGACCAGCTTCATGAAGGTGGGGCTCAGGGCAATGCCGGCACCGGCATCAAAGATGGAAGTGCAGGACTGGCCGAGGAAATCGCTCGAGACCACCTCGTCCTCGGTGTAGCCGAGGATGCCGGCCAGTTCGCCTGTGGAGGCGGCGCGCATCGCCTGCTTGACGGCGGCGTAGCTGGTGGCTGTCTCCAGGTTCACCGTCAGATCCACCACCGAGACGTTGGGCGTGGGCACCCGGAAGGCCATGCCGGTGAGCTTGCCGTTGAGCGCCGGGATCACCCGGCCCACGGCCTTGGCGGCACCGGTGGAGGAGGGAATGATGTTCTGGGCGGCACCGCGCCCGCCGCGCCAGTCCTTGACCGAGGGGCTGTCGACGGTTTTCTGGGTGGCGGTGGTGGCGTGCACCGTGGTCATCAGGCCTTCGCGGATGCCGAAGTTGTCGTGCAGCACCTTGGCCAGCGGTGCCAGGCAATTGGTGGTGCAGGAGGCATTGGAGACGATCTCCTGGCCGGCATAGGTGTGGTGGTTCACCCCCATCACGAACATCGGCGTGTCGTCCTTGGAAGGGGCCGACATCACCACCCGCTTCGCTCCGGCGTTGAGGTGCTTGCGGGCCGATTCATCGGTCAGGAAGAAGCCGGTCGACTCGAGCACGGTGTGCACGCCAGCGTCATCCCAGTGCAGGTTGGCCGGGTCCCGTTCGGCGGTGATGCGGATCGAGCGGCCGTTGACCACCAGGGCGCCGTTGCTGACTTCGACCTGGCCCTGGAAGCGGCCATGGGTGGAGTCATAGCGAAGCATGTAGGCGATGTAATCGACATCGATCAGATCGTTGATCGCCACGATCTCGATGTCCTCAAGTTCGCAGGCCCGGCGGAAAACCAGGCGGCCGATGCGTCCGAAACCGTTGATGCCGACTTGGATGGCCATGGACTGGGTCGTGATGAGCAGGGTTTCAGGGTACGACCGGGGTCTGGTTGAGGGAGGCGGCGAGCAGTTCACTCTCCAGCACCATGTTGAAGTGCAACAACTGCTGATCGTTCAGCTGCTGGCGGCTGGCGACCTGCAGTTCACGTTCCAGCAGGGCCCGACCCTGCTCGGCGGTCCAGCCCAGCTGGGCCAGCAGGGCATCGCACTGGCGCAGAAGCTCGCTGCGCCGCAGGGGCACCGCCGCAGTGCCGGGCTCACTGCCGACAGCGAGATGGTCCAGGGTGTGGAGATAGGAGCGCAGATCGCTGTAGTTGGTGAGCCGATTGCGACTGGGATGGCCGAAGGCCCGCTGCAGGTAGATGGCCTCCCGCTCCCGGTCCCAGCCCAGGCGTCGCAACTGCAGATCCAGGGCCGCCAGATCGCTGCTCCAGTCCTCCGGATCAGCGGGCGGTTCCTGGGCCGGGGCCTGATGGCTGGCCACCGATCCGGCGACCCGGCGAGGGCTGCCGCTGGTGGCGGAACTGGCAAACGCCTCGGGATGATCGGTCCCCGGTGGATGGTCGCTGCCCTCTGGACGACCTGTGCCCAACCCCGACCCGATGCCAGTCGCCTGGTTGCTGGCATCGGAAGCTTCTGGGCCAGCAGCGTGGTGGATGCCAACGGGAGGAACGGAGCCGGCCACCTGCTCTTTGCCAGCAGAAATCGCTTCAGCAGTGAAAAAGATTTCAGTGGCTGAATCGCTGTTGTCAGCAGCAGGATTCATCCTGATCTCCTGGTCCTGATGTCCTGCTGGATTTGGATGAACCACAGGCTCCTGATGCTTGATGAGCTCCGCAGCGATTGAACCCCTGATCGAGCCCTCAACAGCGCTGCTAATGCCTTGGCGGACTGAACCCGTGGAAACGTTGCTCCTGGCCGCCTGAGCTGGGCGAGCTGGATCGCCTGGGCTGTTGCCTCGCTTGGTCGCTGAGGGGTCGATGCCCGACGCGATCTGGCTGCCAGCTGGGTGCTCTGGCGCTGGTGGGGCGCCGGTACCTGCTTGAAGCTCTCGTGCCGCTGGCTCCTGGCTGC
Source organism: Bordetella parapertussis (assembly GCA_943324725.2). Classification (GTDB taxonomy): domain Bacteria; phylum Cyanobacteriota; class Cyanobacteriia; order PCC-6307; family Cyanobiaceae; genus Cyanobium. Next base: position 5,088 of record CALPMR020000203.1, read on the forward strand.
CGGCGAGCGATCCGCTCTCACTGCCGAGGGCCGCAGGCCTGGGATCAGCGGTACCAACGGCTCGCTCTGCGTTGCCGAATTCGGCTGCCTCAACGGCCTGAACCCCGGCTGGATGGTCGCTGCTGGCGGCTGCGGCCCGTCGTTGGACCAGAGACTGATGCGATGCCAGAAAGCGCGCTGGTGGGGTGGCTGCAGGATCGAGGCGCTCGAGCAGGCGCTGACGAGCACGATCTTCGGCGGCTTCGGCGTCTGCGGCCTCCCCCAGGGCGCTGCCCAGCAGTCGACCGCCCTGGTAGGCGCGCACCTCCACCACCCGGCGACCGGATTCGCCATGCACCAGTTGAGCTGTCAGCTCCATGGATGACCCTTGTCGCCGGGGTGGGATCCCTATGTTGAGGCCCGACCCACAGCGCTGCCCAGCGACTCTGATGCGATGGAA
>CALPMR020000204.1 GCA_943324725.2 Bordetella parapertussis
CAGGCCTGTTCATAGGCCTGGCGCCGCCGAATCGTGGCCGCCGGCCAGATCAGGGCATAGGTGAGTTCACCGGCATGGAGCACGGCGCGACCACCACTGGGGCGCCGTACCAACTGCAGCTGCCCCTCGGCCGCCAGATGGTGCCAGTGGGGCTCGATCCGATCTTGGTGGAAGCCCAGAGACAGGGTGGGCCGGGACCAGCGGTAGAAGCGCAGCACCGGAGTCGCCACCACACCGGGGTCCAGCGAGTGTTCCAGAAGCCAGGCGTCGATCGCCATCTGGCGGCAACCCTCGAGCTCCAGGGTGGGGATCAGCCGCAGCCCAGGGGGCGCCTGATCCAGCTGCAGCGGCGATGGGGCGATCAAGGCGGTGGCAGGGCCTCCCAGAACCCGGCATCGAGCTCAAAACCGAGCACTGCAGCCATCTGGCTGAGGCTGCCGCGGCAACTGAGCCCTTCAAGACGGGCGAGATGGTCCAGCAGAAACAGCCGATGGGTGATCCACAGCTCCAGGCTTTCGGCCGCAAAACGAATGCCTTCGGTGCGACTGAAGCCATGGGGCAGCAGCATCGCCACATGGCGCGTCAGCTGGCCGCTGCTGCGTTCCAGCACCAGCGGCAACCAGGGCAGCAGGGCATCGGCCCGCAGGCTCCACAGCCGCACTTCGGCGATCTCCGAGAGCTCGCGGGGATCCTCCGGCTGGCGCGGCCATTCGAGGGCCAGGGCAAGGCTGTCGCTGTGCTCCAGCAGCTCGGGCAATGACCAACGCGCCAGGTCCGCCAAGGGCGTGAGGTCGAGCTGGCGGATCGCCAGGGCAGGAATCGCAAGCGGCCCGGACGGAGTCGCTGAAGGGGATGCCATCAAGAGCTGTGACAGGGCAGTGCCGCAGGCTGGACCGTAGCCCGTCGAAGCCGAAGAATGGGGCGATCGCTTTGCCTCCAGATGACCATGATCAACCAACTTGAAGTGCTGATCGCTCTGGTCGTGGCCGCCCACGCCGGGGTTCTGGCGGTGCGCCTCTCCTTCAGCCTGTACAAGGCCTGAAGCCTTTACGGCTTTCCCTTGGCAAGCCCCGGCTGGCCTGCTACAAGCAGTCAATCCGACGCCCCACTTCGGTGCCCGTCTCCCCCAGCAGCCAGCCTCGCCGCTCCACCGGCCGCCATCGGCAGTCCATCGATGACCACCAGGCCCGCGCTGCTGTAGGTCATGCTCCTCTTCCAGAGGTCGGGCTTGCCGAGCAGCGCATGGACAAACCCAACCCAGCCATGCGCAACGCCACCTTGGCGATGTTTGCCGCTGATGGTGAGTCGATCACCCTGTCGAACGAACGGCGAGAGCTGCTGTGCAGCGTCATCGGCCTGGGTGTGAAGTTCGGTCTGGTGGCCGTGGCAGCTGTGAGTCTGTTTCGGCTGTCGGCGGCCTACCAGCAGCGCATGGACCGGCAAGGGGAGATTTCTGCGGTGCTCGAACTCGAAACCGCCAAGCTGATCAAGTCCCGCGAGCGCTTTGACCAGTTGTTCACGGTGTCCGGTGAACAGCAGCTGATCCGGGAACAGAGTCAGTGGATCGCCCCCAACAGGCTGCGGGTGGTCTGGCAGCCGGGTGACTCATTTCCAACTGTTGAAACCGCCAGCACCCGTCCCAGCAAGCCGCTGAGCCGTCCCTAGGTTGGATCGCCAATCCGCCTCCACTCCTGGACGTCATGGTTTCTGTCTCCGGTGATGCTGCCCGCGACAACATCGCCAAACCTGGTGGACCACCTGGAACGCCGGGCACGGTGCTGATCACCGGCGCCTCCTCCGGTGTCGGACTGTTTGCCACCAAGGCCCTCGCCGACCGGGGCTGGCATGTGGTGATGGCGTGCCGTGACATCGACAAGGCCCGCCGCGCCCAGGCCGCCCTCGCCATTCCCGACCAGGCCGTCACCCATCTGCAGGTGGACCTGGCAGATCTGGAGAGTGTGGACAAGCTGGTGGCCAGCTTCCATGCCAGCGGCAGGCCGCTGGATGCCCTGGTGATCAATGCCGCGCTCTATCAGCCCCGGCTCAAGCAACCGGAACGGTCCCCCCAGGGCTATGAAATCTCGATGGCCACCAATCATTTCGGCCATTTCCTGCTGATCCACCGGCTGCTCGACGATCTCAAGCGCTCGTCCCATCCCTCCCGCCGGGTCGTGATTCTCGGCACCGTGACCGCCAACTCCAAGGAACTGGGCGGCAAGATCCCGATCCCCGCCCCCGCCGATCTGGGCGACCTCTCGGGCTTCGCCGCCGGCTTCAAGGCTCCGATCGCCATGGCCGACGGCAAGACCTTCAAGCCCGGCAAGGCCTACAAGGACAGCAAGCTCTGCAACATGATCACCACCCAGGAGCTGCATCGCCGGCTGCACGCCAGCTCCGGCATCGTCTTCACTTCCCTCTATCCGGGCTGTGTGGCCGACTCGCCGCTGTTTCGCAACACCCCGGCCGCCTTCCGCACCATCTTCCCCTGGTTCCAGAAGAACATCACCGGCGGCTATGTCAGCCAGGCCCTGGCAGGCGAACGGGTGGCCGATGTGGTCACCGATCCCGCCTTTGCTGTTTCCGGGGTGCACTGGAGCTGGGGCAACCGCCAGAGCAAAGGCGGCAAGCAGTTCAGCCAGGAGCTCTCCGACCAGGCCAGCAATCCCGAGACCGCCGGCCGCATGTGGGAGCTCACCAGTCAGCTGGTTGGTCTCAAGGGCAACTGAAGCGGCGGCTGCGACCCGATTCAGCGGCAGATCAGGCCGCTGAGATTGACGGCACGAGAGTGTGGGGGCTTGCTGGTGCCTGAGTCGGGCCTGGTCGGGGCCCCATGCAGACCCGCATCTGCCGACCAGAGACTGAAGGGGAAGCTGAGCTGCGGTGGGTGACGGCGCTGATCCTGCCCAATGGCAGATTTCTGCTTCGACGCCGTACATCTCGGCGCGCATCCTGATGCACTGACTATAATCAGAGGCTGGCTGATAAGCTGCATCGTTGTCAGGCTATCCCAGCCGAATCAGGCGACAGGCGCTAGTCCTGAGCCCGTCAATCTGGAGCGATCCTGCGCCAGCAGCCAGGAGTCATGTCCCGGTTCTGAAGACACCCTCTGATTCGACCTCAAGGGCCAGCAGGCGAGCCTGGTGGCAAGCCGGGATTCACCGGTTGGCCCATTCTGAGCGCCACTTCGCCGGGACCGGTTTCGTCAGCGGCAATGGCGTCGCAGTGTCCCTGACGATGGCCGGGGTAACAGGTGTTTTGGACCTCTGATCCCTTGAGCAATCCGCCAGCCCCTGGCTCCTCAGGTCAACCGTGCGTTTCTGTGCATTTTCTCTGGCAGTGCTGGCTCGCCTCTGGCTGATCCTGCTAGCAAGAGACAAGCTGTGCTGTCTGCCCCGATGTCCCGCTTGTTGCGCTGGGGGATTGGCCTGCTGTTGATGGTCAGCCTCCTCTTCGCCGCCTTCTTCCTGCTGCCGTTCCGTTCCTGGTTGCCGGGCGGCACCGTGGCCGATGTGGCGACGGCTGAGGTGGTCAATGGCTCCGCCTTCAACCGACTGTTTCCCAGCCCCGTACCGGGAGAACAGCTGGTCTTCACCCAGGAGAAACGCGGCTTCAGCGAAGCGCGGCTCAAGCAGGGGCAGTCGATCAAGGCCCTGCTGGCCATCTCCGACACCACCACCGCCCCGGAGGCCCGCAGCAAGTTCGCCGCCAGCTCCCAGCAGTTGCAGGGATGGCCCTTGGTGGAGCAGGGCAACCAGGCCAGTGCCCTGCTGGTGGCCGAGCGCTGCCAGGTGAAGGTGATCGGCCAGGGCGCAGGCCTGGACGCCGAGCAGCGCCATGACCTGATCGGCGCCTTTGATCTTGAGGGGCTGGCCGCGCTCAAGCCCGCCAGGGCTGCACGGGCGGCCAAGGCCCTGGCACAGGGGCGCCTGCAGCCCGTGCAGATTCCGGTCCCCACGGCCACCAAGGAGGCCGCCCAATCCGTCCCCGCCGTCCTGGAGCCCGCCGCATGAGCACTGTTCTCGAACGCCTCGATCGTCTGCCGCGACGCAATCTCACCGTGCTGGCGCTGAAGGGGATCAGCACCCTGGTGCCCGGCGGCTGGCACAACACCACCAGTGCCAACGAATTGATCAGTTCGGTGCTGGGCAGCAGTGATGCCGCGCTGATCGCCCAGGTTCGGGCGCGGGCCGATGTCCTCAGCCGAGCGCGCCATGAGGGCTACGGTCGGGCCCTGAGCCTTTATGACGCCGTCAATCGTTCCCAGAAGGCGGCCGGGGGACTGCGGCTGTTGGCCAATGTGGCTGCCGTGCTGCCGCTGGTGAAGCGGGCGGCCAATCTCACCCCGACCAGCGAGACGCTTCAGGCCGTGGACCTCAGCCTCAAGGTGGCGGCAGAGATGCTGGCCTTCACCCAGGTGAATGGCCTGCCCGGCGACAGCTTTGCCGAGTTCGGGGCCTCCCTCGGCGAGTATGCCGGCGAAGCGCGGGTGCGCATGGCGGCGTTGATCTGCTTCGATGCCCTGCTGCCCCTGGGGGATCAGGCCCTGCAACGCCTCGATGGCCTGCTCGGTCGGGTGGGGCAGAAGGAGTTGCGCCTGTCGCCGGCCTACGCCGGCATGGCGGCGATGATCCCGGGCCGGGGGGACGAAGCCCACCTGGGCTTTCTCAGGCGCGGGGTGGACCAGTGGCTGGGCTGGGCCGCTGGCTTCGCCAGCGACCTGGGGCTGAGCGGCCAGAAGGCGGTGCAAGCCCTGGAGAGCAGCCTGGGCCCCTGGCAGGGGGGCTTTGAGCAGCTCGCCACCTTCCTTGACGCCTTCACCGACACCTACCAGCACACGGGCGTTCAGGCGGTCGCCAGGCGGCTGGTGGAGCGGGCCGCCGCTGAGATCTAGGGGCGAAGCCAGGACGGTGGCTCAAGGCTCAGCCGCAGCAGCGCAGCGATGGCGTCCGGCACCACGGGCTGATGCCGCGGCTTCGCCTCTGCCGGCGTTGGGCTGTGGCTCTGCCGGGCTGCTGACCCCAGCCCGGTGCCGTTGCAGTCGTCGCGAGTGTGGCCGGTAGCTCTGGGTTCGCCCTCGGGCAACCGAGCCGTCCGGCCATCAGCGCCGCCGGATCAATCGAAACCGAGCAGGTCGAAGATCTCGCGATCCTTGAGCGATACGGCTTCCAGGGGTTCGACGTTCTCGAGCATCCGGCGCGCCAGATTCAGGTATTCCTGTTGCACGGCCTCCACCTCGGGTGTGGCCTCCATCTCAAAGATGGTGCACTTCTTGAGACGGGATTTTCGAATCGCGTCCACGGTCTTGAAGTGGGCCATGGTGCGCAGGCCTGTGCGCGCATTGAACTTGTCGATTTCGTCGGTTTCCTCGGAGCGGTTGGCGATCACGCCACCGAGGCGCACCTTGTAATTCTTGGCCTTGGCATTGATGGCCTGCATGATTCGATTCATGGCGAAGATCGAATCGAAATCGTTCGCCGTCACGATCAGGCAGTAGTCGGCATGTTGCAGCGGTGCCGCAAAGCCACC
>CALPMR020000205.1 GCA_943324725.2 Bordetella parapertussis
AGGGCGCCGCGGCCGGTGTTGATCAGCAGGGCTCCGGGCTTGATCCGCTGCAGCCGTTCAGCGTCGATCAGGCAGCGGGTCTCGGTGGTGAGCGGACAGTGCAGGCTGATCACGTCGCTCTCCCGCAGCAGCTGATCGAGCTGCACCGACGCCGGATCGGGGCTGCGGCGATGGCTGAGCACCCGCATGCCGAAGGCCTCGGCGATGCGGCCGACGGCGGCGCCGATCCGCCCCATCCCCACCACCCCGAAGGTCTGTCCCGCCAGCTCCACCAGGGGCTGATCCCAGTAGCAGAAATCGGGCCCCGCCGACCAGCGGCCCTGGCGCACCGAGGCCGCCAGGGTGCCGGTGTGGTTGGTGAGTTCCAGCAGCAGGGCGAAGACGGCCTGGGCCACCGACTGCGTTCCGTACTCCGGCACGTTGCAGACCGGGATGCCCAGGCGGCGGGCGGCCGCCGCATCGACCACATCAAAGCCGGTGGCCAGCACCGCCACTCCCCGCAGGCCGGGGGCCGCGGCCAGGGAGGTGGCATCGAGCCGGGTCTTGTTGGTGAGCACCACATCGGCGGCGGCGATGCGCTCCGCCACCTGCTCAGCGTCAGTGCGCTCGTGAACCGTCAGCTCCCCGAGCCGCTCCAGGGACTCCCAGTCGAGATCGCCGGGATTGCTGGTGTAGCCATCGAGCACCACCAGCTGCGGTCGAGGGGAGGGGGAAGCCATCAACGGCGGAGTTCAGGAGGAGAACGGGGACGAAGCGGCAGCGGAGGGTTCGCGCCGGAACAGGCCGTCCAGGTAGTGGCGGGCCACGGCGCGATCCTGGCAACCCTGCTGGAAGAGGAAGCCCGCCAGCGCGGCCTGCATCAGCCGGTACTGGTCCCACTGGGGATGGATGCGGATGAACTCCGCCATCGCTTCAAACAGGTCCTGGGGCATCTGGTTCTCGATGCTGACGAACTGGGGGGAATGGTCGGGGATCTGGCTCAAGCGGCGTCCTTCGCGATGTCGTCCCCATCACCCCACGGCGCCCCCCATCCCGTCAAAGCGGCCCCCGGAGCCGCCGTCCCATCGGACCCGCGGCTGGACCTGAGCCAGGCCAGGCCCTCAGGTGCCGGTCGCTGGCGGCGCCCGCCGACGGGCCGCTCTGGTCCGCCGTGGTCAAGGGGAGAGGCCGTTTTCCCCAGAAGAAATCAACAGTCTTGTCCCTGCAAGGGATTTCCCTTCTGCAAACCGGGGAAAACCCTGGGTGCCCTGTTGAAAACCCCAGGGGTGAAGCGGAAAACTCCACCCGTCAGCATTGGTGATCGTTCGGCGGCCGGGCTGCAGTGATGCCGATCACCGCCAGGCGTATCAAGGACTGGCGGGGGATCCCGGCCAGCTCAATTCGGCCGCAGCGGCAGAAGCTTCGGGTTGGTACTGAGGACGCAGCCGCGTGAGCCCCCCAAGCAATTGGCCAGGCCAGGCGATCCGTGGGCGCTGCCTCAGCCCAGAGCCAGCCGCAGGCGGTTCAGAGACTCGCCGATGCTGAGGGTCTGGATCCAGCTGCGGCCACGGCTGGCGCCGAAGCGCACCCCCTCGCTGCTGCATCCATGCGGGCCTGCCAAGGCCAGATGCACCAGTCCCACCGGTTTGCCGGGACTGCCGCCCGCCGGTCCGGCGATGCCGGAAACCGCCAGGGCCCAGGTGCTTCCGGTCAGGCGCTGGACGCCCTCGGCCATGGCCCTGGCCACCGGATCACTGACGGCGCCATGCTCTTGCAGCAGCTCGGCCGGAACCCCCAGCAGCTGCTGCTTGACGGCATTGGCATAGGCGATCACACCGCCGAGAAACACATCCGAAGCCCCCGGCACCGCCGCCAGGGCGGCTCCCAGGCCACCGCCGGTGCAGGATTCGGCCACCGCCAGGCTCTGGCCCCGCTGGCGCAAGTCCGCCAGAACCACCGAAGCCAGGCTGTCGTCGTCCGTGCCGAAGCAGGTGGTGCCGGTACGGGCTCGCACCTCGGCCTCCAGAGGGTCCAGCAGGGCCGCGGCGGCGGCCCGATCGACCGCACTCGCCGTCAGCCGCAGGGTCACCTCGCCGGCGCCGGCATAGGGCGCCACGGTGGGGTTGGCGCTGGCCAGCAGATCCTCGAGCTGCTCGGCCAGGCTCGATTCGCCCACCCCCCAGAAGTGCAGGACGCGGCTGGCGAACACCCCCTCAGCCAGGCCGGACTGCCGCAGCCAGGGCACCGCGGTGGCGCCCCACATCGCCTTCATCTCACTGGGCACCCCGGGAAAGGTGAGCACGGTGAAGCCCGGCACCGGCGTCCAGATCATCCCGGCGGCGGTGCCGGTGGAGTTGGGCAGCACGGTGGCGCCGACCGGCAGCAGGGCCTGGCGGCGCACCGTGGTGGAAGGGGGGCGGCCGCGGTGCGCCAGCTTGGCCTCAATGTCGGCCCAGACCTCGGGGCGCTCCTGGAGGGGGGTGTCAAAGGCGGCGGCGATCGCCTCGGTGGTCAGGTCGTCGGGGGTGGGGCCGAGGCCGCCGGTGGTGATCAGCAGCCGGCAGCGCCTTGAGGCCGACTGCACGGCGGCGATCAGGCGGGCGCGGTGATCGCCCACCACCTGCTGGCGGTGATGGGGGATGCCGAGGCTGGCCAGCTGCTCGGCCAGCCAGCGGGCGTTGCTGTTGACGATGTTGCCCAGCAGCAGCTCGCTGCCGACGCAGAGAATCTCGGCGGCAGTCCGATCGGCCGGCGGTGCGTGGCTCACCCCGCCTCCTGCTGCATCTGGCGGCGGAAGACGACCACCACGGCGATCAGCACCGCTGTGGCCAGGGCCAGCCAGAGAAAACGCAGCTCCGCATCGGCGACCACCAGGGCCAGGGCCGCCAGCCACTGGGTGAAGGCATAGATCAGCACCACGGTGCGGCGATGGCTGAAGCCCGCCCGCAACAGCCGATGGTGCAGATGGCGGCGATCGGGATAGAAAGGCGAGCGCCCCTCGCTGAGGCGACCCATGATCACCGCCGACATGTCGGCCAGCGGCAGGGAAAGAATCAACAGCGGCAACAGCAGGCTCACCCCCGTGAGCCCCTTGGCCGGCCCGACGATGCTGATCGCCGCCAGGGCGAAACCGAGGAAATAGGACCCGCCATCGCCCATGAAGATGCGGGCCGGATTGAAGTTGTGGCGCAGGAAGCCCAGACAGGCCCCCGCCAGGGCCGCCGCCAGCAGGCCGGCGGCCGGTTGGTGCAGGCTGTAGCTGACCGACAGCAGGCCCACCGCGGCAATGCCGCTGACACCGGCCGCCAGTCCATCGAGACCATCGAGCCAGTTGATGGCATTGGTGATGCCCACCAGCCAGATCACCGTGGCCAGCAGGCTCAGAGGAGCCGCCAGCGCCAGATTCGGACTGTGCCCGAACAGCGGAAAGGGGAATTCGATATTGCTGATCCGGACCCCCTGACTCCAGACCGCCATCGCCACGGCCAGCTGGCCGGCCAGCCTGGGCAACGGCGGCAGGGCGAACAGGTCGTCAGCGAGGCCGATGACAAAGAAGCACAGGGCCCCGGCCAGGGTGGTCCAGATCAACTGGTCCTTGTCCGGAGCCAGATTCGCAAAGCCCCCTAACAGCCAGGTGAGGGTGAGGGCCAGGCTGAAGCCCAGCACGATGCCGATGCCGCCAAGGCGCACCATCGGCAGGGTGTGCTGTTTGCGTGGATCGGGCGCATCCACCAGACCCCAGCGCAGGCCGAACATCCGGACCAGCGGCACCACCAGGGTCGTGAGCAGGGCCGCAACGGCAAGGGTGAGCAAGGCTGCCGCAATGGGACTGGAGGCGAGCGTCACAGGTGCAGGACGGGAAGCAGCAGGCCGATGGGCGCCACCTTACGGGCGTCGCTGAAGCTCAGATGTTCTGAAGCTGACGTTGGGGCGCGTAGAGAGGAAAACGCTGACAGAGATCGGCCACCCGCTCGCGGCAACGCTGCTCGACGGCGGCATCCTCCCGCTCGATCAGCCGGTCGGCGATCACCTCGGCCACCTCGTGGAAGGCCGCGGCGTCGAAGCCGCGGGTGGTGAGGGCGGCGCTGCCCAGGCGCAGGCCGCTGGTCACGAACGGAGATTCGGGATCGAACGGCACCGTGTTCTTGTTGGCGGTGATGTGGACATCGCTGACCAGCAGATCGGCCACCTTGCCGGTGAGACCGATCGAACGCAGATCCAGCAGCACGAGGTGGTTGTCGGTGCCGCCGGAGACGACCGTGATGCCCCGCTCCTGCAGCCGGCCCGCCAGGGCCTGGGCATTGACCACCACCTGCTCGCTGTAGGTGCGGAACGAGGGCTGGAGGGCCTCGCCGAACGCCACCGCCTTGGCGGCGATCACATGCTCGAGCGGGCCGCCCTGGGTGCCGGGGAAGACGGCCTTGTCGAACTGCTTGCCGAACGCTTCGTCATTGCAGAGAATCAGGCCACCACGCGGCCCGCGCAGGGTCTTATGGGTGGTGGTGGTGACCACGTGGCAGTGGGGCAGGGGGCTGGGATGGACCTCGGCCGCCACCAGGCCGGCGATGTGGGCCATGTCGGCGAGCAGATAGGCCCCCACTTCATCGGCGATGGCCCGGAAGGCCGCGAAATCGATCGTTCGGGGGTAGGCGGAGCCGCCGCAGATGATCAGCTTGGGGCGATGCTCCAGGGCCAGCTCACGGATCTGGGCGTAGTTGAGGGTCTGGGTCTGGGGATCGACGCCGTAGTGGACAGGCTTGAACCACTTGCCTGAGACATTGACCGGCGAGCCATGGCTGAGATGGCCCCCATGGCTGAGGTCCATGCCCAGGATCGTGTCGCCGGGCGAGAGCAGGGCCAGGAACACGGCGAAGTTGGCCTGGGCGCCGCTGTGGGGCTGGACATTGGCCCAGGCAGCGCCGAACAGTTGCCTGGCCCGCTTGATCGCCAGCTCCTCGATCGCGTCGACATGCTCACAGCCGCCGTAATAGCGCTTGTGGGGCAGGCCTTCGGCGTACTTGTTGGTGAGCACCGAGCCCTGGGCCTCCATCACGGCCCGGGAGGCGAAATTTTCGCTGGCGATCAACTCCAGATGGGTCTGCTGACGGTTCAGCTCCTTGGCGATCAGGGTGGCGATGGCCGGATCAGCACTGCTGAGGGGGGTGTCGATCAGGTCCGCCATGGGAGCCGCACGGAAGTGATTTGATCGTAGGCACTGGCGAGGTCGGCCCCGACGGCCGTGTGCCGCCCCGCACCGGCCGGAGCACAGGTCAGGGCCAGGCCCGTGTCAGGGCTGGTGTCAACGCCAGCCAGTGCCGAGGCAAGGCCGAACCAGGCCAGGGATGGCGAGACCAAAAAAAAGCCGCCCCGGAGGACGGCTGAACAAGGTACGCGCCTGGAGAGATTCGAACTCCCGACCCTCTGATCCGTAGTCAGATGCTCTAATCCGCTGAGCTACAAGCGCCTGCCTGCTCATTCTCACCGCATAGGGTGCCCATCCGTCAACCAGGCTGG